>FR880281.1:30505-31869 GCA_000435195.1 Clostridium sp. CAG:169
CTGAACCGGCAGGTTAAAGGAAAGGATGACGCCGGTCACCACTGCGCTCAGGTCGGAGATGGTGTTCTCTCTGCCCAGGATGCGCTCGGTGCCATATTCGAAAATGATGCACGCTGCCACACAGACAGCGGTCATCAGCAGTGCTCTAAATCCAAAGATCACAACTGCCGCAATCATAGCCGGTGCCAGACCGATGAGGACGTCCCTCATAATCGTGCTGGTCGTCGCATTGTCCCGGATGTGCGGCGATGGAGATACGATCAATTTGTTACTCAAAACAATTCACCTCAACCTATTTTTTTGGAGCGATCAGACGCTTGGACAATTTGTTTGTAACGACAAGCTGGCGTTTTGCCGGACATACATACGAGCAGCAGCCGCACTCGATGCAGAGGTTGACCTTGAGCGCTTTGAGCTCGTCGACGTCCTTCATCTTGAAAGCGGTTTCGATCAGCGAAGGCATCAGACCCATCGGGCAGGCTCTTACGCAGCGACCGCAGCGGATGCAGGCGGTTTCCTCGTAATGTGGAACATCCGCTTTTGCAAAGGCAAGCAGCGCGTTATTGTTTTTGACCAGCGGGTAGTTGACGTCAAACAGCGGAGTACCCATCATTGGACCACCCATCAGCAGCTTGGCAGGTTCCTCGGTAAAGCCGCCGCAGAAATCGACGATGTCCTTAAACGGAGCGCCGATTGGAGCGATGACGTTCTTTGGTTCGCGGATAGCAGAGCCGTCGATGGTCAGGGTTTTGGTGATCAGCGGCATACCGGTGGTCAGATATTCGCCGATAAATGCCATCGAAGTGACATTGCTGACGATGACGCCTGCCTGGAATGGAAGCTGACCTTCCTTGATGACCCGTCCGCAGGTTTCATAAGCGATGACCTTTTCAGCGCCCTTTGGATACAGTGCTTTGAGTGCAACCACTTCGATGCTCGAGTCACTGCCGTATTCCTTGCGCAGCTTTTCGATTGCCTGTGGCTTGTTGTCCTCGATGCCGATATAGACCTTGCCGATGTCCATATATTTCTGTACAGCCTTGATACCCTTGAGCAGCATATCCGACTTGTCCAGAATGGTGCGCAGGTCAGTGGTGATGTACGGCTCACACTCGGCGGCGTTGATGATCAAGGTATCCACTGCATTCAGGTCCTTGAGGTTAAACTTGACATGAGCCGGGAAACCCGCACCGCCCAAACCAACCAGACCGGAGCACTTGAGCGCCTCCAAAAATTCCTGGTAGTTGTTGACGACCGGCGGCTGTACCTCTTCGGATACCTCCTGCTTGCCATCGGTAGCGATGACGACTACCTGATCGACATTACCGATGCTGGTGGTCATGGTGGTGATGGCTTCTACGGTA
>FR880281.1:31907-38348 GCA_000435195.1 Clostridium sp. CAG:169
ACGCTCGAGTGGGTTCTTGCGCTCATAAACGCATCCGAAGAACCAATCAGCTGACCTACCTTTACATAGTCCCCTTTCTTTACCAGAGGATTGCAAGGTGCGCCCATGTGCATATGCAGGGAGATGTACACCTTGGCCGGAACCGGCATAGCCTGCGGAACACTGTCATTGGTGTTCTTGTGGTGCGGCACGTGCACACCCGGCAATGTCTTGTTACCATTGTTCGACACGATTTTAGCCCCCATTTCTATAATTTGCCTGAATCCTTCCAGACAGACAGCAGGTCGTCCCTTTGCGCCGGAACGCCCTGTGTATCAGTATAATAATCCCTTACTCTTTTCTGCCGCTGTGCAGCCCGCCGCGATAGCGTTCGGGAAGATAGGGTATTATCCAGGTGAATAGTTTTCCGGTCATGATCCCCACCAGCAATCCGGCAAGGATGAGCACCGGTATATAATAGTATAAAAAAACATTGACCAAAAATCGGGCGGCAATCAGCTGACCGATATTATGAAACACCGCTCCTACCACGCTCAGCGAAAGGTAGTGCAGCTGTTTTTTGGACAGAAAGTCTGCCAGTAAAATGGCGGTCACCGACAGCAATCCGCCGCACAGGCTCAACATTCCGGCGACTGCGCCGCGCGTCAGCAGGACGAACAGCGATTTTAACGCTGCCATCGTGTAGCCCGCTGCCTTCCCCAGGAAAAACACACAGTACATGGTCACCAGATTGGAAAGTCCCAAGCGGATGCCCGGCGGCATCCCGGGAATCACAATCATACTTTCCAGATAGGAAAAGGTCATTGCCAAGGCAAACAGCAGTCCCATCAGGCTGACCTTTGCAGCGGTCTTGTTCATTGTTCCTGCCACCTTTCCCATTAGTTCCAGTGATAGTCCCGTTGGTTGTCGGTATTTGGCTGGATATTGCCCTCCAGCGAAGGAGAATAGTAGATATTTCCGTCGGTATCGACGATGACCAGCTGGTATGCTTCCTCCTGCATCCGTTGCAGGGCTGCCTGTTTTCCTTCGATAAACAGCGCCGTGGACATACAATCTGCCAGCATCCCGTCCTCCGAGATGACCGAGACACTCAGCAAATCCGATTCTGCCGGATAGCCGGTGCGCGGGTCGATGATGTGGTGGTAGCGTTTTCCATCCTGCTCAAACCAGCGTTCATAAGCACCGGTGGTCGCCATGGTGCTGCCGGTCAACGAAAGGGTCGCAATGTATTCCGAGGCTTCCCCCTGCGGGTCACGGATAGCAAAGCGGAAATCCTCCCCCTGTGGGTCCTTGCCCAAAACAATCAGGTTGCCTCCTACCGACACATAGCCAGTCTTGATTTCATATTCCTGTGCCACCTGGCGGATGATGGTGCAGGCAGCGCCCTTTGCCACCGCTCCCAGGTCGATTGCCTGTCCCGGATTGCGCAGCATCACCCGGTTGCCGTCGATTAAAATGTCGCGGTAATCCACCAACTGCTTTGCCTGCTCGACTAACTGCGGCAGCGGCACCCTTGGATGCTCGGCGGTGATGTCCCACAGTCGGGTCAGCGGCGCGATGGTAATATCAAACAGCCCGTTGGACTGGGCGGAGACTGCAATAGCCTGTTGCAAAAGTACAAGGCATTGTTGGCTCACCTCGGTGTAATCCTTGCCCGCCTGCTCATTGATACGGCTGATTTGGCTGTCGGGAAGATACATCGAATACTGTTGTTCATACTCCCGCAGACGGCGTTCGATTTCTGCTGCTGCCTGCTGCGAGTTTCTACCGTACAGCTTTTGCTCGATCACCGTATCCATAATGAAGCTGGTGGACACACTCAGCTGATACTCCTGCGCCTTTCGGTTTGCTGCAACAACAATTCCGCACAGCAGCGCACAGGATACCAGTGCCAGCAGGAGGTATTTTACTTTCTGCTTCACCCTCTGCCTCCTATAACAATATATAACATCATATAGTTTAACGTATTTTTAAAAAATAATCAATACCCTGCTCACATCTGAAAGGGGTGCCAAAATCATCCGATTACCCTATGCTTACCTTCTGGAAACCGCATCATTATGCGGAAATTTTCACGATTCTATCTTCGTATTATTCGACTTTGATAAATGAAAAACAATAGCTTTTCCTATTGTTCACCGAATCTTTTGTACGACTTGCAACCTTGCCTCAAAATTTTAGACAAAAAATCACCTGCTTTTCTATTAAAAATGCCCTTAGAGGAAAAATAGATTTCCTCTAAGGGCAAATGTACCGGTCGCTTATTTCTGATTCTGCTGTTTCCATTCCAAATATTCATCGAAGGTGCAGCGGCGGTCAATCATGCCGTCCGGTGTCAGCTCGATGATACGGTTTGCAACCGTCTGCACAAACTCGTGGTCGTGCGAGGTGAAGAAAACGTTGGATTTAAATTCAGCCAAGCCATTGTTGACTGCGGTGATGGATTCCAGGTCCAGGTGGTTGGTCGGCTGGTCGAGGATGAGCACGTTGGAGCCGTAGAGCATCATTCTGGAAAGCATACAACGAACCTTTTCTCCTCCCGACAGCACCTGTACCGGCTTGTAAACATCGTCGCCGGAGAAGAGCATTCTGCCCAAAAAGCCGCGCAGGTAGGTTTCGGTGATGTCTTTGGAGTACTGGGACAGCCATTGCAGGATGGAGAGGTCGCAGCCGTTAAAATATTCCGAGTTATCCTTCGGGAAATAGGAACGGGAGGTGCTGACACCCCATTTGATGGAGCCCTCGTCCGGTTCTATCTCCTCGGCAAGAATCTGCATCAGGGTGGTCTGTGCAATCTCGTTGTCACCGATGAAGGCAATCTTATCACCCTTGGACACAGTAAAGGAGATGTCGTTGAGTACCTTGACACCGTCCACCGTTTTGCTGATGCGGTCCACCGTCAGGACATCCTTGCCGATTTCTCGGTCCATGGTAAAGCCCACATAAGGATATTTACGAGAGGATGCCGGCAGCTCCTCTACCGTCAGTTTATCAATCAGCTTGCGGCGGGAGGTTGCCTGCTTGGATTTGGATTTATTTGCAGCAAAGCGTGCAATAAAGTTTTGCAGCTCTTTAATCTTTTCATCGGCTTTGCGTTTCTGGTCGGCAATCATTCGCTGCATCAGGCGGCTGGACTCATACCAGAAATCGTAGTTGCCCACATACATTTTGATTTTGTTGTAGTCGATATCGACGATGTGGGTGCAGACGTTGTTGAGGAAATGGCGGTCGTGGGATACGATGATAACGGTGCCGACATAGTCCATCAGAAAATCCTCCAGCCAGCTGATGGATGCCATATCCAGATGGTTGGTCGGCTCGTCGAGCAAGATGATTTCCGGCTGACCGAACAGCGCCTGCGCCAGCAAAATCTTGACCTTCTCCTTGTCGCCCATTGCCGACATCTGCTCATACAAAAGGTTCTGGTCCAATCCCAGACCCTTGAGCAGCTTGCTGATTTCGGTTTCTACTTCCCAGCCGCCCAGCTCGGAAAATTCTGCTTCCAGTGCTGCTGCCAGCTCGCCGTCCTCCTCGGTGAAATCTTCTTTGTTGTACAGCGCATCCTTCTGCTGCATGATTTCATACAGGCGCGGGTTGCCCTGGATGATGGTATCCAGCACCGAGAAAGCGTCATAAGCAAAGTGGTCCTGCTTGAGGACGGACATACGCTCCCCGTCCGGGATTTCGACCGAGCCGGTGGTCGGCTCCAGCTCGCCGGACAGAATCTTTAAAAAGGTGGATTTACCGGCGCCGTTTGCACCGATAACGCCGTAGCACTCGCCGGCATTGAACAAAAGGTTGACGTCGGAAAACAGCTTTTGTCCGCTGAAATCCAGACTGACGTTGTTGACTGTAATCATCGCTTCATTCTCCATTCCAAAGTCGTTTGCATAGAGTATAGCATAGCCGCACAAGTCCGGTCAAGCCATAAAGACGTTTCTGCGCCAAAACCGGCTAAAATTGCGCCGCTACCAGCATATCTCCCTCTTCAATCAGGGTATCTCCCCGCGGGATGATGGTCTGTTCGCCGCGCTGCACCATGATAATCAGCATTCCCTGCGGGATTTCCACCTGTTCCAGCGTCTTACCTTTGCAGCGGTGGTTTTTGTCCACCGTAATCTCCCGCAGCGTCAGGTTTTCCCGGTCCTCAAAGGCTCGGGCTGCAATCACCAGCAGGTCGCCCGGCAGGATGACAGTATCCCCGTTGGGAACAATCTTCTCCTCTTTGCGCATCACCAGCACAATCAGAAAATCCTTGGGCAACGGCAGCTGGCTGACCTTGCCGTTGCTCCAGGGGTGGTCCTCTCCCACCGGTATCTTGACAAAGCTGACGTCGTTTACCTCCCGATAGTCGTTGAAGGTGCGCAGGACATCGGCATTGCGGTCAATCATATTCAGTTTGCGGCAGACAGCAGGCAGCAGTGCGCCTTGAAACGCCAGCGAGAGCAGGACGATGCAGAACACCAGGTTAAAAAGGTTATACTTCATCGGCACACCCGACAGCACTGCATAGATGGCAAAGACGATGGATGCCACGCCGCGCAGACCTGCCCAGGAAACCACGCCGACCTGCTGAATCGAGGTCTTAAAGGGAAGCAGGATGGTCCCCACCGCAATCGGTCTGCCGATAAAGGTCATAAACACCATAATCAACAGCGAAGGCAGCAGCACCTGCGGCAGCTCGACCGGTGTGACCAGCAATCCCAGCAGGAAGAAAATCATCATCTGCGCCACATTGGTGATGACATCGAAAAAGCGGACCAAATCCCTCTTTTTGGGCAGATAACTGTTGCCCATCAGGATGCCGCACAGATAGACGCTCAAATAGCCGTTTCCTTCCAGCTGTCCTGCCAGCGCATAGGCTAAAATCGCCACTGCAAAGACGAAGATGGTCTCCCCCTGCTCCATGCGGATGGAGATGTTGTTGAGAACCCACACCGAGATTTTACCCAGCAGCAGACCGCACAGCAAACCAAAGGCAATTTGTTTAAACAATAGTAATGGGATGGAAATGCTCTCTCCACTCATCAGGCTGAGCATCACAATGGTCAGCATATAGGACACCGGGTCGTTGGAGCCGGATTCCAGCTCCAACAGGGATGCTGTATTGTTTTTCAGGTTGAGCTTTTTGCTTCGCAGGATGTTAAACACCGAGGCTGCGTCGGTGGATGCCACGACCGAGCCAATCAGCAGGCTCTGGATCCACTCCAAGCCCAGCGCAAGATGCACAAAAACACCCACCAAGCCTGCGGTCATCGCCACACCCAGGGTGGACAGCAGGAAGGACTGCACCGCAACCGGACGTGCCTCCCGCATACTGGTACCGAAGCCGCCGTAGAGCATGACAAAAATCAGGCAGACCGAGCAAATCATCTCCGAAGCTTCATAGTTGCTAAAGTCGATTCGGAAGATTCCGTTGATTCCAAAGCACATTCCCAGTCCAATAAAAATCAACAGAGAGGGAATCTGTATCTTTTCGGTAAAACGATGCAATCCCACACAAATAATAATCACAATCCCCATCAGCAGCAGATAACCGTTCAAAACACCAGCCTCCTTGTTTTCGTTCAATACCATTTCAGTATATCATATTTTCTGTTGCTCTGCGGAGGTCAAATTTAAATATTGTGTTAATATCTTCCTATTTATTAGCATTTTGCAGGCATCTACACAAAGACAGCCGGAGAAGAAAACTCTCCTCCGACCGCCTTCTGCATAAACTACGGCTCAATCACGATTTTCTGGTTCGGTGTAAATCCATAGCTTCCCTGTGGAGAGGTGACCACCGTTCCTTCTGCCATATATTCTCCTGCCATCACGCCGTTGAGGTAGTAGACCGTTTCAAAGCGGTTTGCGTTCTCCTCCTCTTCCTCGTCTCGAAGCACTCCATCCTGCGTATGGCGGTAGAATCCACCGTGCAGCAGCTGCTCTTCCTCCTGCAACCAGAAGCTCGGACGATACTGCATATTGGGGTTGTTTATAAGCCGCATACCGGCAGGGATGCTGTCCACAATCTGATAGATGCCGTCCGGCGCATCCTCCGGCAGGATGACCTCGACGGTCACCCGGGTCATCCGACCGACCTTATGCTCATCCTCCATCGGCTGATAGGTCTTGCGGACGATAATCGTTTTGTCCAGCTGTTCTTCCAGCTGCTCGGGAACTGCCGAGGTGGTATAGCTGACACTTGCAAAGATTTCACCCTTCTTTGCCTGGAAGCGGATGCCACTAAATTCCTCGTATGAAAAATCCTTGGCAAAAAATCCCTGTTCGTTGAGCTGCTGTGTCTGTTTCCCCGATGAATTCTCCCAGCCAAGGGTCGCAGGCTGAAGCTGTTGCAGGCGGGCTTCCTCCCCTTTTGCCCAAATCAACAGTTCCAGATGCGGCAGCATCTCCTCCGGCAGTGTCTTTTGTTTTGCTGCCTCCAACAGGTACTCTGCC
>FR880282.1:0-2157 GCA_000435195.1 Clostridium sp. CAG:169
TCCCGCCGCATCCTGACAGCAGCACAGAAGCTGGGTCTGGGTGCAAAAATCCACGCCGACGAGATCGACCCCATCGGCGGCTCGCAGCTTGCCGGCGAGATCGGTGCAGTTTCTGCCGAACATCTCATCGTTTGTCCGCAGGAAGGCATCCAATCCATGGCAAAGGGCGGCACCATCGCCTGCCTGCTGCCTGCGACCTCCTTCTATCTGGGAGCGACCTTTGCTCCTGCCCGACAGATGGTCGAAGCCGGTGTGCCGGTGGCAGTCGCCAGTGACTTCAACCCCGGCTCCACACCGAACCTTTCGCTGCAGCTGGCAATGAACATCGCCTGCTACCGCTATCGTCTGACTCCCGAAGAGGTCCTCACCGCTGCCACCCTCAATGCCGCAGCCGCAATCGGCAAAGCAGAACAGGTCGGCACCCTGGAGCCCGGCAAACAGGCAGACCTGCTCATCTGGGATGCGGACAATCTCAACTTCATCTTCTACCGCTATGGCAACAATCTGGTCAAAACGGTCATCAAAAAAGGTAAGGTCGTCAAACACAACTAACCTCTGTGCAGGGCATCTGACACAGATTGCTCAAAATTGAAAGGATGGATTTCCCATGAAACTGACCGATATGCAGGTTAAGGAATTTATCAACGTTCTGGCATCCGATGCACCCGCTCCCGGCGGCGGCTCCGCTTCTGCTCTGGCAGGCGCGATGGGTGTCGGTCTGGCAAAAATGGTCGCTTCGCTGACCCTGGGCAAGGCAAAATATGCCGAGCATCAGAAAACCGTACAGCAGATTCACGACCGCGCTAATAAATTGGTCAGCCAGCTGACCGCAGGCATCGACCGCGACACCGAAGCTTTTGACGGCGTTTCCGCTGTATTCGCTATGCCAAAGAACACCGACGAAGAAAAAGCTGCCCGCAAGGAAGCCATGCAGAAGGCGCTGAAGGAAGCGACTCTGGTTCCTTATTCGATCATGGAGCTGTGCCTGGAATCGCTGAAGGTGACCGAGATGGGTCTGGGATGCACCAACACCAACGCTGCCAGCGATTTGGGCGTTGCCTCCCTCAACCTGAAATCCGCCGTACAGGGCGCATGGCTCAACGTGCTCATCAACCTGGGCGGCATCCGTGACGAAGCTTTTGTCAACGAGTACAAGGCAAAGGGCGAAGCCATTTTGGCTGAGGCTCTACCGCTGGCTGACAAAATCTACAACGAGATTCTGGCAAGCCTGTAATCTGTTTTCGATTCGAGCAAAACACCTCTCTGCTGTTGCAGAGAGGTGTTTTTTATGCTTTTTTCTCCCAATGGTTTTCTTTGCACCAAACATTTCCCGCGCTTCTTTTTAATTTGCATATTTATGCAGGCATATACTCCTTTCAGTCGGCTATTTCCCGACAGTGGATGACAGGAAATCTTTTAAAGAAGCGCAAAAAAGCAGCGGGAAATTTCCCGCTGCTTTTTCATCATCACTTATCGTTCAAGCGCTCTTTGGAGAGTTTGAGAACCTTTCTGCAAGAGGAAAAGTTCTCAACAGGTTGAACCTGCAAACATTTCGCCTACGGCGGCGGGTTGAACCCGCGAACCTTTCGCGTTGCCGGTTGGGTGTAAGCCAGCAGCTTAATCTGCTCGCAGCGGCAGGTTGAGCAAAACAAAAGTTTTACTCAATTTTTTCCAAAAAATTGTGGGTTTCCAAAGGGCAAAGCCCTTGGCGCTCACCGCAGTGAGCGAAACGCTTTATCGTTCAAGCGCATTTTCGGGGGTTTGGACCCCTTTTGCAAGTGAAAAGGGGTCCAACAGGTTGATCCGTCTACGGCGCGAAGATGGGTAGTGAGAGCAAAAACAAAAGTTTTCGTCCACCTTTGTGGGTTGGCACAAAAAACAACAGGCACAGCCCTTTGGACTGTGCCTGTTATCGTTTTATGCAGTTTTAAAGCTCCAGGTCGTCGGCGTCAATGCTCTGCCAGGAGGCGCACTCCTGCTCCGGCTGCTGCTTTTGGACAAAGATGTCCTCCCTGCCGACCACCTCCTGCGGCTTTTGATACGGAACGGTGACCATGTGCGGATAGGGAAATTCCACCCCGCTTTTGTCAAACATCTCCTTGACGGCAAGGCGGATGCCGCGCTCCACCTCCCACTGCTTCATCGGCTTGACCTTAC
>FR880282.1:2211-7350 GCA_000435195.1 Clostridium sp. CAG:169
ACACTGGACGGACCAAAGTTGGTGATGCCCTGCACAAAGGGCGCCTCTTCGATCAGCTGTTCATGCTCCTTGGCATACTGTTCCACCGCCAAGCCAATCAGCTCCATCACTTTGCGGGTGTCCGACTCGTAGGCGGTGGAGATGGTGACCGCAGCCACCGCATTGCCCTTGTTGTAGTTGATGACCCGCTCGATGGTTCCGTTGGGGATAATAATCTGGTCGCCCTTCATCGAGCGCAGATAGGTCACCCGCATGGCGGTCGCCTCCACCGTTCCCTCCACATCGTCGATTTTGATGTAGTCCCCGACCGAGAACTGGTTTTCGAAAATCATAAACATCCCCGACACCACGTCCCGCACCAGGTTCTGCGCACCAAAACCGATGGCAAGGCTTCCGATTCCGGCGGTGAGCAGCAGGTTGCTCAATGGTTTTCCCATTCCTAAAATACTCAGCACCACCAGAAATGCCACAAAGTAAATCAGGTATCGGGTCACGCTGCGCAGCAGAGTCATCAGCGTGCGCATCCGTTTGGAGGCGGGCGCATCATTTTGGTAGCGCTTGTTCTTTAAAACGTGTCCGGTCACCGCCGAAATCACCCGCAGCGCCACCTTTGCCAGCAGCACCGTCAGCAAGATCAGGCACAGTCCCCACAGGATGTTGCCGCGGTTGCGCATCAGTTTTTGCAGCAGTCCTTCCAGATTCTGCATAAATTGCTCGCCGACCCCGACCACCTCATCCACCAGCGCTGCCGGTTGTGCCTGTAAATACAACTGTTTCATTCTTCTTTCATCACACCTTTAAAATATCCAGCAGACGACTGTCGATTTCCCACAGGTGGTTGTCGCTGTGCTGCTTTAAAAACAGGGAGAGCAGCTGCTGGGCACACACCAGCCAAGAGGAAAGGTTCTCAACATCCTGAGCTTGCACCCTGTTCGCCTACGGCGCAAGGACGGGTAGTAAGAGAAAAAATAAAAGTTTTCGTCCACCTTTTGCAGGCTGAGCCTGCACCCGTTTCGCGTTGTCAGTTGGGCACAAGCCCGCAGCTTGACGCTCGCGCGCAGCTCGAGAGCCCTCCGGTCTCTCTCGTTCGAGCAAACCGCAACTTTCTCATATTAGGCTGAACCTGCACCCATCCCCTATCGTAATTCATTCTTTTTAATCTTAATAGAAGATATTTAGGAGGTTTTCTTTATGTCCTATAAACCTGAAGAAGCCATGATGATCAAACTTGATTATGAGCTTCCAGAATATCCTGCCTTTGAAGAAGGCATCCGCCGCGCTCCCAGAAGAGAATCCCATCTGAGCAAATCCGACAAAGCGCTGGCAATCAAAAACGCACTGCGCTACATCCATCCTGACCATCATCAGCAGATGGCAAAGGAATTTGCACAGGAGCTGGAGGAGCACGGCAGAATCTATGGCTACCGCTTCCGCCCGGCAGGAAAGCTGCACGGCAAACCAATCGACGAGTACAAAGGCAACTGCATCGAAGGCAAGGCTTTCCAGGTCATGATCGACAACAACCTGGACTTTGACGTTGCCCTGTATCCGTACGAGCTGACCACCTACGGTGAAACCGGTCAGGTCTGCCAGAACTGGATGCAGTACCGTCTGATTAAAAAATATCTCGAGGTGCTCACCGATGACCAGACGCTGGTCGTTGAATCCGGTCACCCGCTGGGTCTGTTTAAATCCCACAAGACCTCCCCGCGTGTTATCATCACCAACGGTCTGATGATTGGTATGTTCGATAACCAGGAAGCCTTCAACCGCGCTGCTGCTCTGGGTGTTGCCAACTACGGTCAGATGACCGCCGGCGGCTGGATGTACATCGGTCCACAGGGCATCGTACACGGCACCTTCAACACTCTGCTCAATGCAGGTCGTCTGGTGCTGGGTATCCCGAAGGAAGGCAACCTGGCAGGCAAACTGTATGTTACCTCCGGCTTGGGCGGAATGTCCGGCGCACAGGGCAAAGCGGCTGACATCGCAGGCGCTGCCTCCATCATTGCTGAGGTGGACATCTCCCGTATCATGACCCGATACACTCAGGGTTGGGTAGACAAATACACCGACAGCCTCGAGCAGGCTTTGGAATGGGCGCTCCAGGCACAGAAAGCCGGCGAACCATGCGCTGTCGCTTACCACGGCAACATCGTTGACCTGCTGGAATTCCTGCTGGAAAAGAACATCCATGTCGACCTGCTTTCCGACCAGACCTCCTGCCACGTTCCATACGACGGCGGCTACTGCCCACAGGGTCTGACCTTTGAACAGCGCACCGAGATGCTGGACAAAGACCCTGAGCACTTTAAAGAACTGGTCAACAAGACCCTGCGCCACCACTATGAGCTGATCTGCAAGATGCACGAGCAGGGCACCTACTTCTTCGACTACGGCAACAGCTTCCTCAAAGCGGTCTATGATGCCGGCGTACCGGAAATCTGCAAAAACGGTCACGACGAGGTGGACGGCTTTATCTTCCCATCCTACGTTGAGGACATCCTCGGTCCATGCCTGTTCGACTACGGCTACGGTCCGTTCCGCTGGTGCTGTCTGTCCGGCAAACCGGAAGATCTGGATGCTACCGACGCTGCTGCGATGGAGTGCATCGACCCGAACGCACGCTATCAGGACCGCGACAACTGGATTTGGGTCCGCGATGCCAAAAAGAACAAACTGGTTGTCGGTACCCAGTGCCGCATCCTGTATCAGGACGCTTACGGCAGAACCAAGATTGCTCTTAAATTTAACGAAATGGTCCGCCAGGGCAAGATCGGTCCGGTCATGCTCGGTCGTGACCACCACGATACCTCCGGCACCGACTCCACCTTCCGTGAAACCTCCAACATCAAGGACGGTTCGAACATCATGGCAGATATGGCAGTTCAGTGCTTCGCAGGCAACTGTGCCCGCGGCATGAGCCTGGTCGCTCTGCACAACGGCGGCGGTACCGGCATCGGCAAAGCAGTCAACGGCGGCTTTGGCATGGTGCTTGACGGCTCTGCGCGTGTCGACGAAATCCTCAAGGTTTCGATGATCTGGGACGTTATGAGCGGCGTTGCCCGTCGTTCCTGGGCAAGAAACGAGCACTCGATTGAAACCTGCGTCGAGTTTAACCAGTCTCATCCGGGTCAGTACCACGTTACCCTGCCTTACATCGCTGACGATGCCATCGTAAACGAGGCTGTCGAGCAGATGGGCAAATAGCAGGCTGAGCCTGCACCCTGTTTCGCGTTATCAGTTGGGTGTAAGTACTCAACTTAATCCGCTCGCGCCGGTCGCTTGAAAGCAAAACAAAAATTGTGGGTTTCCAAAGAGCAAAGACATTTCGCTCGTTGCGACGAGCGCCCAAAGGCTCTGCCTTTGGGGCGAAACCTTATCGTTTAAGCACTCTTTGGAGAGCTTGAGAACCTTTCTGCAAGTGGAAAGGTTCTCAACAGGCTCAGCTTGTGCTGAGCCTGCACCCTGTTTCGCGTTATCAGTTGGGTGTAAGTACTCAACTTAATCCGCTCGCGCCGGTCGCTTGAAAGCAAAACAAAAATTGTGGGTTTCCAAAGAGCAAAGACATTTCGCTCGTTGCGACGAGCGCCCAAAGGCTCTGCCTTTGGAATCCGCCACCTTTTGAAAAAGGTGTACAAAAACTCCCTCATTTTTATAAAAGGAGATTGATTACTATGGCAAGAATCATCGAATGTGTACCAAACTGCTCCGAGGGCAGAGACAAAGAAATTATCGAATACATCGCAGACGCTGTCCGCAGCGTGCCGGGTGTCGCTTTGATGGACTACTCCTCCGATGAAAACCACAACCGCAGCGTTTACACCATCGTCGGTGACCCAGACCAGATGGGCGAGGCTGCATTCCGCTTTGCAAAAGCCTGTGTGGAAAAAATCGACATGACCAAACATCACGGCGAACATCCGCGTATGGGCGCTGTCGACGTAATCCCGTTCACTCCTGTTAAGGACGTTTCGATGGAAGAATGTATCGAGCTGTCCAAAAAGGTTGCACAGCGCATCTGGGAAGAACTGAAAATGCCGGTTACCCTGTACGAAGAGTCGGCTTCTGCTCCGCACCGCCGCAACCTGGCTGCCATCCGCAAGGGTCAGTTTGAAGGTATGCCGGAAAAATTGCAGGACCCAAAATGGTATCCTGACTACGGCAACCACGAAATCCACCCGACTGCCGGTATCGTAGCAGTCGGCGCACGCTTCCCACTGGTTGCCTTCAACATCAACCTCTCCACCTCCGACGTCGAGATTGCAAACAAGATTGCAAAGACCATCCGTGAGTCCTCCGGCGGTATGAGATGGGTAAAATCCATCGGCGTTATGCTCGAAGAGCGCAACACTGCACAGGTTTCTATCAACATGACCAACTACACCAAGACCCCAATCTACCGCGTATATGAAACCGTCCGCTTCGAGGCTGCCCGCTACGGCGTACAGATCATCGGCTCCGAGCTGATTGGCATCGTTCCGATGGATGCGCTGACCGAAACTGCCGAATACTACCTCAAGCTGGAAAACTTTGATAAAGACAACCAGATCATGGAAAAACACCTGCTGTAAGGCAGCGTGATTTCTAAGGAGGTATCTTGATGGCTTCCCTTCTTATCAAAAATATTGGTATGCTGGCGACCGCCTGCGGCGACCGGGCAAAATCCGGCAAGGCACAGGGCGAAATCCTGACTTTGCAAAACGCCTATGTTCTGGTGCAGGACGAGCAGATTTTGGAAATCGGACAGGGTGAACCGACAATCGACCCTGCGTGTGAGGTCATCGACGCACAGGGCAAACTGGTCACCGCCGGTCTGGTGGATGCACACACCCATCTGGTGTTCGGCGGCTGGCGCGAAAATGAACTTGCCCTTAAACTGCACGGTGTCCCCTATCTGGACATCCTGGCGCAGGGCGGCGGCATACTGTCCACCGTGCGCAGCACACGCGCTGCCAGCGAGGACGAACTGTTTGACAAAACTGCCAAAGCACTGGACACCATGCTCTCGCTGGGCACTACCACCTGTGAAGCAAAAAGCGGCTACGGGCTGGACTTTGAAAATGAGTGTAAACAGCTCAACGTTACCCGGCGGCTTAACCAGTCGCAGCCGGTGGAGCTGGTATCCACCTTCATGGC
>FR880283.1:0-698 GCA_000435195.1 Clostridium sp. CAG:169
TTGTCCAATATGTATTGTAGTGCTACATCATCTTCCAATTAAATTTCCTCGATTGATTGCATTTATTTTCATTTTGCGGTACAATCAATAGTTGTTGTCAGGTCATTTTTATAAGGAATCCCGCCGCTGTCCGCCCTGTCTTTCATCTGCGGACTCCATCCCAATGACCCGAACAAAGAGGAGGAATTTTCATGATACAATTTTTGATTCGGCACTTTGTTCCCGACCACGAGCAGACCCAGCAGCCGCAGGTGCGCCAACGCTACGGTGTTCTGGCTGCGGTGGTGGGCATCCTTTCCAACATCTTTCTCTTTTTGATAAAGGCGCTGGTCGGACTGCTGTTCCACAGCATCTCCATCACTGCCGATGCGGTCAACAACCTTTCCGACGCCGGCTCCTCGGTGATTACCCTGCTGGGCTTTAAAATCGCCGGCAAGCCTGCCGACCCCGAGCATCCGTATGGACACGCCCGCATGGAGTACATTTCCGGCATGGTGGTTTCCTTTATCATCATCCTGTTAGGTCTTCAGCTGATGGGCAGCTCCTTTGACAAGATTCTGCACCCGCAGGCGGTGACCATCTCCGTTTTAACCTACGTTGTTCTGGTCATCTCCATCCTGGTCAAGCTCTGGCAGGGCATCTTCAACCGCACCGTCGGCAAGCTCATCGGCTCCGAGGCGCTCCAGGCAACCGCTGCC
>FR880283.1:704-24366 GCA_000435195.1 Clostridium sp. CAG:169
GGCGCTCCAGGCAACCGCTGCCGACAGCCTCAACGACGTCTATGCCACCGGTGCAGTCCTCATCGGCGCGGTGGTCTACCACCTGACCTCCATCCCGGTGGACGGCTGGATGGGTATGGCGGTGGCAATCTTTATCACCGTCTCCGGCATCAAACTGGTCATCGAAACCGGCAACCCGCTGCTGGGAGAGGCGCCCGACCCACAGATGGTGCAGGAGCTGGCAGAACGCATCACCTCCTACCAGGGTGTCATCGGCATCCACGACCTTCAGGTCCATAATTATGGTCCGGGACGTATCTTTGCCTCGGTACACGCCGAAGTTCCTGCCAACAGCGACATCATCGCCAGCCACGACATCATCGACAACATCGAGCGTGAGGTCGGCACACAAATGAACATCAATCTGGTGATTCACATGGACCCGGTGGTCATCGACGATGAACCCACCAACCGTCTGCGTGAACAGGTTCAGCAAATTGTCACCGACATCGACCCGCAGCTGAGTATGCACGATTTTCGTGCGGTATTCGGTCCCACCCATACCAATCTGGTGTTCGACATCGCTGTACCGCCCGCCTTCTCTTTAAGCGACAGCGAGCTTGAGCAGCTCATCGAGCGCCGTGCCAAGGAGATGGGCAGCTACTTCTGTGTCATCACCATCGACCACAATTACGCTTATCTTCCGCACAATTAAGCGTTCGATGGTCGCTGCCTTTCGTGCTTATTTTGTGTTATAATCAAAATGACGACATTTTTTGAGGAGGAATCCACTATGATTCGCATTGCCATCGACGGTCCGTCCAGCGCAGGAAAAAGCACGGTCGCAAAACAGATTGCCCGCGACCTTTCCATCATCTATGTTGATACCGGTGCGATGTACCGCGCCATCGGTCTGTATGTGCTGCGTCAAAACCTTGATACCAAAGATACCGCACAGGTTTGTGGCTGTCTGCCCAACATCCGCATCGCCACCTCCTACGACCCGCAGGCAGGTCAGCGCATCTTTTTAAACGACGAGGACGTTTCCGAACAGATTCGCTCCCCGCAGGCGTCGATGGCAGCCTCCGACGTTTCTGCCATCCCGCAGGTCCGCGCCTTTTTGCTCTCCCTGCAGCAGGATATGGCAAAAAAACAGAGCCTGATTATGGACGGCAGGGACATCGGCACGGTGGTCATCCCAGATGCCGAGTTAAAGATTTTTCTGACCGCCTCCAGCCAGTCCCGCGCCCGCCGCAGATATTTGGAGTATCTCCAGAAGGGACAGCAGGTGGAATATGAACAGGTATTGCAGGATGTGATCCAGCGCGACCATCAGGATTCCACCCGCAGCGCAGCGCCGCTGTGCCAGGCTGAGGACGCTGTCCTGATCGACTCCACCGAGCTGAGCTTTGTTCAGACGGTCGATGCCATCAAGCAGCTGATCAACCGGAAAATTGAACAGCTTTCGCTGACCGTCTAGCCGATTGGCTGAAGATTCGGCTGCTTTGTCCCATTTTGAAGGAGGTTTTTACTTGTTCTGTCTGAATCTCTCGGGAAGTGCCGCAGCGCCTTCCGCTTCGATTTAAAATTAGTTTGAAAGGAAGATTGATTTGTTCTACGAAATTGCGATCCGAGCCGTCAACCTCCTGTGGCACTTCTGGTTCCGACTGGAGATCAACGGACGGGAAAACGAACCGCAGTCCGGCGGGTACATCCTCGCCAGCAACCACTGCTCTGCCATCGACCCGATGATTGTCTGTCAGGGTATCCGAAAGCACCACATCCACTTTATGGCAAAGGCAGAGCTGTTTGAGATTCCGGTTTTAAAGCACGTCATCCGCTGGCTCAAAGCATTTCCGGTATCCCGCGGCACTGGCGACACCACCGCGATTGAAACTGCCATGCAGGTCATCCGCGACGGCGAAGTGCTTGGGCTGTTCCCGGAAGGCACCCGCAGCAAGGACGGCAATCTGCTGCGCTTTAAATCGGGACTTGCGCTGATTGCCCAGCAGACCGGCGCGCCGGTGCTGCCGGTCACCATCACCTACTGTGACCCTGACAAGCGGTTTCGTTCCCGCGTTGTGGTCAATTACGGCACTCTGATTTCCTGTGAGGAATTGGGGATTCACACCACCGGCGCTGCTGCTGCCGGAGACCTGTCCCACGCAAGGGAATTAAAGGACGCCACCAGAAATCTAAAAGCTGCCATGGAGGAACTGAAAGCCCGGAACCTGTAAAAGGAAGGGATTTTCATGTCAAAGCAGCTTATCCTGCACAACCGTTTATTTTTCTTAAATCTGATGTCGTTTTTCGGCGGGTTTGTTTTTTATGCACCGGTCTCTCTGCTGGTCCGCACCCGCTGCGGCGTCACCGAAGCACAGTTTTTCCTGTTGGAAGCCATCCTGTCGGTCAGCATCTTTTTCTTTGAGGTCCCCTGCGGACTTTTGTCCGACCGGCTCGGCTACAAAAACACGCTGATTGCCGGCTCCTGCTTTCTGTTTGCCGCAAGGCTGCTGATATTTTGCTCCGACCGCTTCTGGCTCTTTGCTGTCGAGGCAGTCGCAGAAGGCATCGCCTCTGCCCTTTTTTCCGGCACCTTTTCCGCCTATCTGTACGAGGTGGAGCCGCAGGATTTTGCCGAAAATCTTTCCAAAAACGACAACTGCTCCAACCTTGGCTTTATCCTATCCTCGCTGGGATTTTTTGTCCTGTACGCTTACGGCGGAATCGACAGCCTGCTGTTTTTCACCATGCTGTTTTCCTTTGCCGCGCTGGTCTGCTCTTTCTTTTTAAAGCCGGTCGGAGCAAAGCCCTGCCACCTGCGCAGAAAACAGGCGGCGGTCCCGGTTCATCTTTCGCTGGCAGCACCGGACATCGTGCTGGTTTTTCTTCTGGGATGTGTCAGCGTTGCCTTTCTGCTGGTCAATTTTTTCTATGTTTCACTACTGATCAAGGTCGGCATCCCGGAAAAATATATGACCGCTTTCATCCTTGTTTATTCGGCAATCCAGCTGAGCGTCCCGCGCATCGTTCACCGGCTGCGTCGGTGGCAGCGCGCATCGTTCCCCGGCTGCGTCGGTGGCAGCCACTGCTTTCCCTGCGGCTGTTTTTGGTTGTCGCCTGCATCATGGCTTGCACCTTCCCCCTGATTTCAAACCTTGGTATCCTGCTGCCCATGCTGCTGTTCCCTACCGTTTTGTCGGTGCTTGGGGTCTATCTGGAGCAGTATCAGAACAGACGGATTGATGCCTTATCTCGCGGTGAAAACCGAGCTGAACTTCTCTCGGTTTACAGCATGGTTTCCCGCCTGACCGAAATCCTTTTCCTGCTTGGCTCCTCTGCGCTCAGCCGCCTGACGACCGACCTTGTGTTTTTCCTGCTCGGCGCGCTCTTTTTGATTTCGGTCTTTGCCTGCGCCCTGTTACCCAAGCAGGAGAGCGACCAATAAAATCACACAGAAAGGATGGGTTTCCATGCCTGTTACCGTTGCCAAAACAGCCGGCTTCTGCTTCGGCGTACGCCGCGCTGTCGATACCGTTTACCGGCAGCTGGAAGAAAGCTGCCGCACCGAATCCCCCAAGCTGTACACCCTGGGAGAAATCATCCACAACCCGCAGGTGGTCGAGGAGCTGAACACCCTGGGAGCGGTGGCTGTCGAACAGCTGCCCGAGCTGCTGACACTGGAACAAACCGAAAAGGTCCCGGTCATCATCCGCTCCCACGGCGTACCGCACAGCGTCTATGAAGCGTTCGAACAAAACGGCATCCCCTATGTAGATGCCACCTGCCCGTATGTTCGCCAGATTCAAAAAATCGTCGCTGACCAGCCGCAGGATACCCTGGTACTGGTCGCCGGAGATGCCAAGCATCCCGAGGTCAAGGGCATCATCGGTCATTGTAATGCAACATTTGTTACATTTGAATCTGCCGAAGAACTGCAAAAAATCACCGAAAACAGCCCAAATCTGGCTAAAATGAACAGCGTAATGGTCGCTCAGACCACTTTTAACACGTCGGAGTGGCAAAAATGCGTAGAAACTGCGAAAAAGCTGTATACAAAACCAAAAATATTTGATACAATATGTAAGGCTACATTGATGCGACAAACAGAAGCTGCACATTTGGCAGAAGTTTCGGATATCATGATTGTGATAGGCGGCAGACACAGTTCGAACACAAGGAAGTTGTCAGATATCTGCAGTCGGTACTGCAAAACCATTTGGGTCGAGACGGCACAGGAACTTTTGAACGGTCAAGCGGATGTTGTCTGCCAGATTGCTGCAGGCAGTCGTGTCGGTGTTACTGCCGGTGCTTCGACACCGGTGCGTATAATTAAGGAGGTACAAAAAACCATGAGTGAGATTTTGAAAGAAGAAGAAATGTCCTTTGAAGAGATGCTTGACCAGTCCTTCAAGAGTACATATACAGGGGAGAAGGTGAAGGCTGTCGTTACCAGCGTGGCTCCAAACGAGATCACCGTTGACATCGGCACCAAACACACAGGCTATGTTCCGCTTGCAGAGCTGACAAGTGACCCAAGCCTGAAACCGGAAGACATCGTGAAAAAAGGCGACGAGATCGAACTGGTTGTTCTTCGTGTAAATGACGTAGAAGGCACTGTTATGCTGTCCAAAAAACGTCTGGACGCACAGGCTGGCTTTGAAAAGGTAATGGCTGCTGCCGGCACCGGCGAAGTTCTCTCCGGTACCGTTACCGACGTTGTCAAAGGCGGCGTTCTGGCTATCACCGAGGGCGTAAAGGTATTCATCCCTGCTTCCCTGTCCGGTGTTTCCAAAAACGAACCACTCGAGCAGCTGCTCAAACAGAAGGTTGACTTTGTCATCCGCGAAGTAAACGAGAAACGTCACAGAGCAGTTGGCTCCATCAAAGACGTTCTCAAAGAGCAGAAGAAAGCTCTGGAAGAAAAATTCTGGGGCGAGGTTGAAGTTGGCAAACGTTATCAGGGCGTTGTCAAATCCCTCACCAGCTACGGCGCATTCGTTGACCTGGGCGGTGTTGACGGTATGGTTCACATCTCCGAGCTGTCCTGGCTGAGAATCAAACATCCATCTGATGTTGTCAAAGTTGGCGACGTTCTGGATGTATATGTAAAAGACATCGACACCGAGAACAAGAAGATCTCCCTGGGCTACAAGAAAACCGAGGACAATCCTTGGGAAGTACTCAAGAGAGATTACGAGATCGGCAGCGTAGTAACCGCTAAAGTAGTTTCCATGACTGCTTTCGGTGCATTCGCTCAGATCATCCCGGGCGTTGACGGTCTGATCCACATTTCTCAGATCTCCAACGAGCGCATCAACAAACCTCAGGACGTTCTGACCATCGGTCAGGAGGTTCAGGTTCAGATCACTGACATCGACTTCGACAAGAAGCGTGTCAGCCTGTCCATGAAAGCTCTGCTGGACGATTCCGCTGAGGAAGCTGCTGAAGAAGTTTCCGCTGAAGACGCTGAATAAGTTCTTTTCAAGACCGGTGATTCCTTTTTAGGAACACCGGTCTTTTTCTATCTGCTTTGTTAAAACAAGAAGGAGGAGACAGATGTACCTGCACCAAAATGAATTGACCATCCGCGACGCCTTGCCCGCTGACGCGCCGCTGCTGTGCCGCTGGTGGAACGACGGCAAGGTGATGGAGCACGCCGGATTTCCACAGGGACTGGGCACCAGCGTAGAAAAAATCACCCAGAAGCTTTTGGAACCGGACAACCGCACCCACCTGCTGATCATAGAATCCGAGGGTCTGCCCATCGGAGAGATGAACTGGCGCAGAGAAGAAAGCGACCACGCTGAAATCGGCATCAAAATCTGTGAGAGCGACCGGCAGGAAAAGGGCTTTGGCTCCCGCCTGATTGCCATGCTCTGTCGGGATTTGTTTGCTAACCGCGGCATTGCCCGCATCACCTTAAATACTATGCTGGAAAATCAGCGCGCCCAGCACGTCTATGAAAAGCTGGGCTTTGTCAAAACCGGCGTGCGGGAAAACTGCTGGCGCGACCAAACCGGAAGGCTGCGCACCGCTGTGGATTATCAGCTGCTGCCGCAGCAGCTCCGCCTCCCTTTTGACGAAAAGGAGCCTTGGGTACGCGACGCTGTGCCTGCCGACCGCAAAGCAATCGCAGAAATCTACCGCACCCTGTTTGAAGCAATGTCCAATCTGCAGCCGCAGTATATCCAGGCAGCCGAACAGGACCCTGATTTTATCCTCAAAATCATCACCGAAAGCAAAAAGGACATCCTGGTTGCCCAGTGCGGTGTACAGCTGCTCGGCTTTGCACTGGTGCTGATGACCCACACCCCGCCCTACCGTTGCTTTGTCCCGCACCCTTATGCAGACCTTCTGGACCTTGCCGTTCTGCCGGATGCCCGCGGAAACGGTCTTGGCACCCTGCTGCTTCAGGCAGTCAAGGGTTGGGCAAAGGCATACGGAGCCGACTACCTGGAGCTTGGCGCCCTTTCCAACAATCAGGAAGCCATCCGCCTGTATGAGCGGGAAGGCTTTCGCGAATGTCTAAAGACCTTCCGTGCCAGCCTGTAACGAGCGGTACCCTGCAAAGCAAGAAAGGAGCCAATCTAAATGCCAAAATATAAAACAGAACTTCTGCAACAGTTGACAACTGAAACTGTGCAGCAAAAAATCGACGAATGTACTGCCCGGATGGACAAGGAGGGATTTACTCTGGTCAGCTTTTCCTTTATGGATGCGCAGACCGCCGTCCTGGTGTTCAAAAAGGGATTGAAGGGCAGTATGCTGTGATCATCATGCTGTGACCATCATGCTGTAACCGTTGACCATCATACGATAATCGCTTTACATACAAAAAGAGGATGTGAAAAATTCACATCCTCTTTTTTGCCTTTTATTATCGGGTCGCTTGAGCGAGCAAATCATCCAGCGAAAAGACCTGTGCATATCTTCCCTGCCAGATTTTCTGTTCATAATATGCTTCTGCCTGCTCGGCGGTCAGGTATTCGTTATCATAGGTGGCGCAGCATCCCTGCGGCACCAGCACCTGATAACCGCGCTCGAAGGCTGATTGAATGGTGGCATCCACGCACAGCTCGGTCATCATCCCCGCTACAATCAACTGGGTAATGCCCTGCTGTCCGCACCAATCCTCCAGCTCTGTTTCCAGAAAGGCGCTGCTGTAGCTTTTGTCCAGCACCAGCTCGCCCTCTCTGGGCTGGATGCGCGGGTCAATCGGAGAAACTTCCCCCTCCTCTGCTGCCTGCCGAACATAGACCAGCGGCACCATCTGCTGACGGCACCACCCAATCAGACGGGAGAGGCGTTTGGTCACGCCTTCTCCGCCGTCCGGCAAGGGAGCGGTGGCTGCCTGCTGGACATCCACAATCAGACACGCTGTTTTTTCCATCGGCTGTTTCCTCCTGCGTGACCGCTTACTTTGCCATCAGTGCTTCGATGTCTTCCACCGTCTTCAGGATGTTGGAGGACAGGTCGATCGGCTTTTCTTCGGTGATGATGATGTCATTTTCGATACGCACGCCGATGCCCTCTTCCTCGATGTACAATCCCGGCTCTACGGTGATAACCATACCCGGACGCAGCGTCTTGGTGGTAGGGGTGGTGACATCGTGGCAGTCCAGTCCCAGACTGTGGCTCACGCTGTGATAGTAGTAGTCCCGAACGGTTTTGCCATCCTTGAGAAGACCGATTTTCGGCAGCTCCTGCTCATAGAACTCGATGACCATGTTGTTTAAATCCATCAAGGTCATGCCCGGGCGGGCTTTTTCGATGATAAGGTCCTGCACTGCCAGTACAACATTGTAGACTTCCTTCTGGCGCTCGGTGAATTTACCGTTGACCGGGAAGGTTCTGGAGATGTCGGCGCAGTAGTGCTCGTGCGCACTGCCCAGGTCGATGAGGACCAGCTCGCCGTCGTTGACCACCTGATTATTTTCCGAGTAATGCAGAACGGTGGCTCTTGCGCCGCCGGCAACGATGCTGGAGAAGGCGTGCTCTCTGACACCCTGTTTTGCCAGCTCAAAGTCAAATGCGCCCTCCAGCTCACTTTCGTTGATGCCCGGATAGGAGTGCTTCATCATTGCTTCGATGGCGTGCTGGGTGGTGGTCTGCGCAATCTTCATCTTTTCGATTTCTTCATCGCTCTTGATGGCACGCATCCGCGCAAGGTCGCCGAAGAGGTCGTTGATTCGAACTGCCGGATATTCCTGCTGTACCTTGTGTGCCAGCTTGTGTGCCAGGGTCGGCTCCTGCTCCGGTGTGTGTTTCCACAGGTCCAGCCAGAGATTGGTTTCGCCCTCGCCGCGGTTGGCGCGAATCATCAGGTTGAGCGCCGATTCAAAGGTGTCCAGATAGCGGATGTCCTGGACGCCGCTGATGGCGGTCGCTTCGTCCGGTTTCATTCTGCCGCCGACCCACTTTGCCTGCACTTCATCATACGGCTCGATAAACAGCATCTCGCTGGTCTTTCCGTAATGGTCCTTGGTCATTACCAAAATCATATTTTCATGGTCGATGCCGGTCAGATAGTAAAAATCGCGGTCCACAGAAAACGGATAAGCTCCATCTGCCGAGCGCATGGGTGCGCGTCCCGAAAAGACGACTGCTGCACAGGGTCCCGGTTTGTCACACAACAGCTGCTGCCGTTTCTGGTTGAAATTGATATTCATGGTAAATTCCTCCTTTTTGTATATCAGGCATTTCTTTTGCATCGTTTACCCGAGCCGCACATCCATGCGCTGCTCATATGTTCAGTATATCACCTTAAATTTATAAATTCAATCATCTTTTCCTCTTGACAAAATGGATTTTCTCCTGTAAAATGAACATCGTTCAGTTCAAGAAAGGAGCTTTTCCATGAACACTTCTGTCACCTCCCGTGACGCCATCCTGTCGGTCAGCCGCCAGTTCATCACCCAAAACGGTTTTGGCTCGGTGAATATGCGTGCCATCGCTGCCGCCTGCGGTGTTTCGGTTGGCTCGGTTTACAACTATTTTCCCTCCAAAGGGGATTTGATCTGCGCCGTTGTAGAAAGCGTGTGGCACGACATCTTCCATCTGTCCGGGCAATCCAGCCAGTTTTCCAGCTTTCCCGACTGCGTCAAATGGTTGTTTGACAGCATCCGACAAGGCTGTGCGGAATACCCTGCCTTTTTCACCCTGCACTCGCTGAGCTTTTCCGCAAGCGAAAAGCAAAAGGGCAGAGAGATGATGGAGCGCTCCTTTGCTCACATCCGCGCAAGTATGCTCCGTGTCCTGCAAAGTGACCCAAACGTCCGCAAGGATGCTTTTGACGGGGAACTTGGTCGCGAAGAATTTGTACAGATGGTCTTTACGCTGATCACCACCGCCTTGCTGGAGGACCAACAGGACTGCCGCGCCCTGTTGGTGCTGGTTCGCCGCTATCTGTATCAATAAAAAAAATTTCCTGCTCTTTCGGGGAATCTCTTTCTGCCGAGGAGAGGGAATTTTTTACCGGCAAAACTGAACATTGTTCAAATTCAATCGGATGAGGTGAAAAAGATGAAAGTAAAAAAACGCACCCTGCTGCTGATTGCCTGCCTTGTGTGGAGCACTGCCGGAGCCAACATCCTGCGCATCGGCATCATCAGCTACCTTCCCTTTGTATCTTTGTTCCATCTCCTTTTGTCCGCCGCTGTTTTTCTGCTGTTTGACCGGATGATTTTTGGCAGGCTGGTAGAAAAACACACCCTGCGCATCCTGTCCTACCCGGAAGAACGGCAGATGTTCCTGCGCTTTTTTGATGGAAAATCCTTTGCCATCATGGCGGGCATGATGAGTGGCGGCATCCTCCTTCGCCGCATTCCCGCAGTTCCCACACAGTTTATCGCTGTCTTTTACAGCGGTCTGGGAGCCGCTTTGCTGCTGGCGGGTATCCTGTTCGGGGTAAAATTCTTTACCTCCTCTTCTCATTCCTCTGCCGTTTAAAAGGAAACCGGCTCACCACCTATTTTAAAGTAAGAAAGGAAGTGCCTCTTATGCAGGCTATTATGGAAACTTCGTTCGACGTCGTCTATCTGATTTCGGTCATCACCATCGGTATCCTGATGGTTGCCAAAGCCAAAGGGAATAAGGAATACACCTTGTTCGGCATCATGGCAATCACCCTGGGCGCCGGGGATGCCTTCCATCTGATTCCACGCGCTGTTGCTCTGTGTACCACCGGACTGGAAAACTTCACCGTTGCCCTTGGAATCGGAAAGTTCATCACCTCCATCACCATGACGGTCTTTTACATCCTGCTGTACTACGTCTGGCGCCGCCGCTATCACATCAGCGGACAAAAGGGCATCACCATCGCCGTCTATCTGCTGTCCGCTCTGCGCATCCTGCTGTGCCTCTTCCCGCAGAACGCCTGGACCAGCGCCGATGCACCGCTGAACTGGGGTATCCTGCGCAACATCCCGTTTGCACTGCTGGGTCTGCTGATTATCGTCCTGTTCTATCAGAGTGCCAAGAAGCACAACGACCGCAGCTTTGGCTGGATGTGGCTGACCATTGTGCTCAGCTTCGGTTTTTACATCCCGGTCGTCCTGTGGGCAGACACCATCCCGATGATTGGAATGCTGATGATTCCAAAGACCTGCGCCTATGTCTGGACTGTCTTGATTGGTTTTTTGGACATGAGGCGTGCAGCCAAGGCATAGACAAAGATAAAACAAAGGAGCCTGATGAAAACAGGCTCCTTTGTTTTATCCAATAAACTGTATTCTTTTCTTGACAGGCGGCAGATACGCCGTTAAAATCTCTCTTTGATTTGACCCAGCCTTTGGGCAAGGCTTGCAAGGTTCATCCACTCTACCTCCTGTTGCTGCACAAAGGTTAGCAGTTGCCGCCCACCGGAGCCAACAGCACCTTGCCGGTTCCGCGGTAGACGTTGACCAGACCTTCCCCGGAAGCTGCCGAGCCCAGCAGCGTCTTGCCCGAGCGCTCGACGGTAAAATCAAGGGTGCCGCTCCAGGCAATCGCCATGTTGCCGTCCACCTTCAGCACATCGTCCTGCAAGGTGACCTCGATCAATTCCTCCTTTGGTGAAGGAGATTCCAAACAGAGCACGCCGTTCCCGACAATGCCGAGGTTAAACAGCCCTTCCCCGCCTGCCACCGCAGAGGAGAAATTCGAGCGCATGACCGCCTTCTGCTTGAGCTTGGAATCGCACGCCAAAAACAGCCCGTCGTCCAGCACGATGCTGCCGTTCCAGTCCGCCAAATCAATCAGCAGGATATGGCGGTAGGTCGGCTCCAGCACCAGCACGCCGTTGCCGGTGTACTCCGGTTTGACTGCCGACTCGCCGGTCACCTTGCCGCGCACCGCCTTGCCAAAAAAGTCACCGACCCCTTTGAGTCCTGTGGTCGCATTGACATTGCCTGCCATCCACTGCATCGCGCCCGCCTGCAGGGTGATGTTCGCCTTGGATAGGTCGCAGATGACCTGACGTTTGCGCACATTCATTTCGTTGCAGTAATAGGCGGTCATCGCTGTCGATGGGGTAACACTCAAATCCTTCAGATATTCCACCACGGTGAACGGTCCCATGCTTCCCAGCACTCTAACGTCATCATTGTCTGTAAAATTTTTGATAGCAAACATCTGTCATCCTCCTAAAATACATCTTATTGTGTCGGGCAATCTTGTTCTTTTAGTTGATTATATCAGCTCGATGCCCGGTGTGCAATCTTTTTTAAGGCAGGAAAAACAAAAAAGCCCAAAGCAAATCGCTTTAGGCTTTCACAAATTGGAGCGGGTTACGAGACTCGAACTCGCCACATCCACCTTGGGAAGGTGGCGCTCTACCGGATGAGCTAAACCCGCAGGTTTTCGGGAACAAAAAAACAGACCAACCGGACTGGTTGGTCTGTGGAGCGGGTTACGAGGCTCGAACTCGCTACCTCCACCTTGGCAAGGTGGCGCTCTACCAGATGAGCTAAACCCGCAGATTTTTATCTGTATCCACCGAACGAAACCGGCATCCTGCTTAGAAAGAACTTTTAAAAAATCCATCCAAAACAACTCTGGATGGATTTTTTGGAGCGGGTTACGAGGCTCGAACTCGCTACCTCCACCTTGGCAAGGTGGCGCTCTACCAGATGAGCTAAACCCGCACATGGTGCCTTCGGTCGGAATCGAACCAACGACACGAGGATTTTCAGTCCTCTGCTCTACCAACTGAGCTACAAAGGCATTTGTTCTGCCCAGCAGGAAAGCGATGGACAAAAAGAAAATGGCGACCTGGATGGGGTTCGAACCCACGACCTCTAGCGTGACAGGCTAGCGTTCTAACCAACTGAACTACCAGGCCATATGTGGTCCGACTGAGCTAATAAGTCTGGTGGGAGTTACAGGGCTCGAACCTGTGACCCTCTGCTTGTAAGGCAGATGCTCTCCCAGCTGAGCTAAACTCCCACGTTGTTGCTGTCCTCTCGTGACAACGTAGATCATTATACTACGCCTCTTTTAAAATGTCAACACCTTTTTTGAGATTTTTTCAAAAAAATTATTTTTGCCAAAAATCCGCATGAATATGCCATCTGTTTGAGAGTCATACTAGCTTTGACACGTTTTTTGATGTGTCTTTGTCTTTTTTCTCTATCCTCATCCGAAAAAGAAAGGAGTGTTTTCATGCCGAAAAAACATTCTCTTCCTTCCGGCATCGGACACGCAGGCAAAAGAAGACGCCGCACACCGCTGCCGCCGTCTTTTGCCACCGTCTTTCCAAGGGTCGAGCCGCTCAACGACCTGCACCCGATGTATTCCGAAAAACTTTCCTCCCCCATCCACGCCGACTGTCTGCCGATTCGACAGTTTGAACAGCTGCTCGACCAGCAGGACCTTCATTCCATCCAGCTGTAACCTTTTAAGAGAAAAGTTCCTTATATAAGAAAAATAAAGGGAAGTTGGAAAATGGGAAAACAGCCTTCCGCTTTTTTTGCAGCGGAGGGCTGTTTTTATCCTGCGGTGAACTGTTCCTTTATTCGGCTGAGCAGCTCTTCTCCGATTCCGTCGATTTCCAGCAGCTGCTCCATGTCGGAAATGCCGCCCTTTCGGTAAAGGTACTGTAAAATCTTCTGCGCGCGCTTTTCTCCAATGCCCTCCACCTGCATCAGCTGCTCTGCCGTTGCCTGGTTGATGTCCCACTTTCCTTGGTGAAGATTCATAACATTTTCTTTCATATTTATGTCTTTTGACGGAGGATTTTCTGCTTGAAGCTCAAACACCGTTAAAGGGTAGGGAGCCTTTGGTGAAATTGCCATAGAAACTGCCAGGCAAAGCACTGCCGAAGCCACTGCCAAAACAGATAAAAAGCGCATCATCCCGCTTTTTTCACTCCTTTTTCTTCTTCGCAATTCTTTACCTAATTATAATATAGAAATTCTCTTTCGTCTATCCCTTTATACAAAAATCCCTCCTTTTTTGCCGTTATGGATTATAAAGACTTTTATCACAATTTAACGTCCCAAATCGTTCCATTCTGACATTTATTTAAAGAAAACTGTCTACAATTTATCTTTTTGATAAATTATTGTCAAAATCTTTGTGAAATAATTTAGGGCAAATCGTCATTCTGTCATGTTTTCTCCTAAAAAATAACATTATTTTTTCCAATATTCTTATTGACAATGTACAATCATTTCGATTATGATATAGTAGAAGAAAAATTCATTTCTGGTAAGAATGCAATTTTCCTTTTTGTTGCTAGCATTTTATAACGTTTTATAACACACACGCTGGCAGCAAGCGGAAAAGCACCATCGTTGCAAGGGGGCTACATGCACTTTTTCGCAAACAAACTTTTCGCAAAAATGACTGGGTGCAAAAGAGTGTTTGGGAATCTTTTTCAGCAGCCATTTTCGCAGGCTATCAAAAAAGGGTGGTGACAAAACTTGTTAGATGTACTCAGCAAAGTCAAGCAGGCCGAAGAGGCTGCCCAGCAGGTGTTGGGCGATGCCCAGCAGAAAGCAGCCGCAATCCGCGCGGATGCCAACCGTCAGGGCAAGGCAATCCTTGACAATGCAAAAACCGATGCTGCCAAGCTCTCTGAGCAGACCATCTCCCGTGCACAACAGGACGCAGCGGTGTGGCTGGAAAATTCCAGAACCGCCTGTGAAAACGAATGTCGGGCAATGGCACAAAAATCTCGGGATAAGCTAACAGCGGCAGCAAACCTCATTGCAGAGAGGATTGTGAACACGTTATGATTTTGAACATGCAGAAACTGACTCTCATCGGGTTTCTTGCAGACAAGGAGTCTATCCTGCGGGATCTGATGAGAAAAAAGTGCGTCCAGATCGAAGGAGCAGAAAGCATACGGGACTATGACAGCATCTCTTCCATCACCGTTCCGGGCGTCTGCCAGACCTACGAGCTGGAGCAGGAGCTGACCAAGTTCAACGCGGCAATCCGCGCTGTCTCTCCGTACGAGCAAAAAGGCGGGCTGTTTGCCAAAAAGGAACGGGCGGAATTTTCTTCCATGTTCGACCAGAGCCTGTTTGCAGAATCCTGCCAGCTGCGCGACGAAATCAACGAGGTCAGCCGCCAGATCAACGAACAGAAAAGCTTTGTTGCACGCGCACAGCTGCAAATCACCTCGCTTGAACCGTGGGCAGGGCTGGATTTGGACCTCGGTGTCACCGGCACCCGCTCCACCGCTTTGATGTACCTGACCGCCGGAGCCGATGTGGACCTCAATGAGCTGCAAAAACAGCTGGAGGAAGCCACTTCCCTGTGTATGGTACATACGGTAAGCAGTTCGTCGGAGCTGAACTGTCTGCTGCTCATCTGCCATCGCAGCGCACAGCCGCAGGTACTTGATGTACTCAAAGGCTTCAATACCAATCGTCCTGATTTTGGACAACTCAATGGTACACCGGCAGAAAATATCTCCCTGCTCAAAGGAAGAATCGAAAGTAGCACCAAGGAGATCGAACGCCTGACCGAACAGTTAAAGGTAGCTGCTACCTCTGCACTGCTTTTAAAGACCGGTTCGGACATGGTCGAGGTGCAAATCGACGACCAGAAGGTGCGCCAGAACATCTTCCAGACCCAAAGCGTCTTTGCGCTGACCGGCTGGATTGTGGCAGACGATGCACCTATGCTGCAAAAGCTGCTCGACCGCTACCAGTGCTACTACACCCTGGCTCAGCCTGACGAACAGGACGACCCTCCGATCAAACTGAAAAACAGCAAATTTGTAAAACCTTACGAGGTTATCACCGAGATGTACTCGCTGCCGGCTCCAAACGGCATCGACCCGACCCCGTTTTTGACCCCATTCTTCATCCTCTTCTTCGGCATGATGCTGGCGGATGCAGGCTACGGTCTGATTATCTTCCTGCTGTGTCTGATCGGACTGAAGAAGGCAAAACCGGACGAAGGATTCCTGAAAAACGCTATGCAGATCGGTGTATCCTGTGGTCTTTCCACCATCTTCTGGGGCGTCATGTACGGCGGATACTTCGGCAACCTGATTACCCAAATCTCCGAAAGCTGGTTTGGTAAAACGGTCACCGTCCCTGCCGTCTTCGATATGCTCAACGACCCGATGTCGGTCATGGTACTTTCGTTCATCCTGGGTGCAGTTCATCTGTTCACCGGTATGGCAATCAAGATTTACATGATGGCAAAACGCGGTCACCTGATGGACGGACTGATGGATGTCGGTCTGTGGTATCTGGTCCTGATCGGTCTGCCGATGATGATTCTGCCTGCTGTATCCAAAGTAGGTATGGTACTGGCAATCGCCGGTGCAGTCGGACTGATCCTGACACAGGGTCGCCACGAAAAGAACATCCTCATGCGACCAATCAAAGGCGTGATGAGCCTGTACGACATCACCGGCTACCTGTCGGATGTGCTGTCCTACTCGCGTATCCTGGCGCTGGGTCTTGCCGGCGGCATCATTGCAAACGTCTTTAACCTTCTGGGCACCATGCCCGGCTTCAACATCATCGGCGTGATTGCCTTCGTGCTGATTTTCGTCATTGGTCACGTCTTCAACCTGGCAATCAGCGGTCTGGGTGCGTATGTACATACCTCCCGTCTGCAGTACGTCGAATTCTTTGGCAAATTCTATGAAGCCGGCGGACGCCCCTTCAAACCATTCAAAGCCAACACAAAATACACTCTCATTTCTGATAAGGAGGACTTTTAATCATGGAAGCAACTACTTTTTCTCAGTTCTTTTTTAACGGTAACTTTTTAGCAGTACTTGGTGCAGCTCTGGCTGTTGGTCTGGGCGGTATCGGCTCTGCAAAGGGCGTAGGCATTGCCGGTGAGGCTGCTGCCGGACTGATTGCAGAGGACCCTGACAAATTCGGTCAGACCCTGATTCTGCAGGCTCTTCCTGGTACACAGGGTATCTACGGCTTCCTGGTCGGCATCATGGTTATGCTCAACTGCGGATTCCTCGGCGGCAATGCTGCTCTGACCGCTTCCCAGGGTATGTACGTTCTGGCTGCTTGCCTGCCATGCGCACTGACCGGTCTGATCTCCGGTATCCATCAGGGCCGTGTAGCTGCTGCCGGTATCAATGTTGTAGCAAAAAGACCAAACGAAGTTTCCAAAGCGATGATCTACGCAGCAATGGTAGAGACCTACGCAATTCTGGGTCTGCTGATTTCCATCCTGCTGGTCATCAACGTTGGCAAAGTTGCATAACTTCCAAACTGTTTCACTGTAAGAAACCCTTACCAACAACTTGAAAATCGAGGTGAAACCGGTTGAACAACATTGAAAGCATTCTTAAAAAGATCGCTGATGATGCCAACGCCGCCGCACAGCAGAAGCTGGATGAGGCAAACGCCGAGGCACAGCAGATTTTAAAGGACTACCAGGCACAAGCCGACCAGCTGCGCGCAGACGCACAGCAGAAGGCTGAAAAGGAAGCGGCAGTCATTGCCGAGCGTGTGGAGTCCCAGTCCGGTCTGATGCGCCGGAACATGATGCTGCAATACAAACGCGAAGCCATCGAGCAGGCTTTCCAGAAGGCGCTGGAGGTGCTGTGCGCACAGCCGTCCGACAAACAGGTACAGCTGCTGGGCAGCGCTGCAAGCAAAGCCATCGCCGGTGACGTCCAGATCATCCTCAATCAGAAGGATCGGGACGCTTTTGGCAAACAGCTGGTAGACAGCATTCAAAAACAGCTTGCTGATGCAGGCAAATCATACACCGTTTCCCTCTCGTCCAAGACTGCCTCCATCGCCGGAGGCATGATCCTGGATGAGGGAAGGGTGGAAACCAACCTCTCCTATGAGATTCTCGTAAAAAATATGCGTGATGAACTGGAAGCGCAGGTTGCGCGCGTTTTGACCGAATAAAAAAACGAGGATACCCACAAGGGAGGTGCATGGTTTGAAAAAAACAAAGGATACACAGTATCTTTTCCTGTCGGCAAACATCCGCGCTTTGCAGACCAAGATGATCGGCACACAGGCGCTGCAGAAGATGATCTCTGCTGCCAGCCCTGAGGAGGCTTATAAGACGGTCAATGATGCAGGCATCGGCGCCGACATTGATTATAAGGATTTCGAATCTGCGCTGACACAGGAGCTTGCCTCCACCTATGAGCGCCTGGAAAAGGCGTCCGACGACCCGGAGATGTTCAAGATTTTCCGCTACAAATATGACGGTCACAATCTGAAAACACTCATCAAGGCGCACGTCAGCCACTCGGATGCCGAGCCGTTGCTGAGCCCTTTGGGCACAGTGGACTGCAAGACACTGCGCAACGGACTGCGCGACGGCGACTTTGGCGACCTGAACCCACAGCTGGCTTTGGCAGCCGTTCAGGCAAGGGACAGTCTTGCAAAGGCAAACGACCCGCAGATGGTGGATGTCATCATCGACCGCGCGGTGCTGCAATGTATGTCCGAGCTTGCCAAGCAGTACAAAAGCAGATTCCTCAATCAGCTGGTCGAAGCTTATATCGACATTGCAAACATCCGCTGCTTTGTCCGCATCAAGCGCATCGGTCAGGAGCTTAACTTCCTCAAAGAGGTGCTTGCACAGGGCGGCAGCATTCCGGTAGACCGTTACTTCGAGCTGTATCTGAAAAACTTTGACGACTTTTTCGAAATGCTCGACAGCACCGTCTACGGTCCGGCTCTTTCCAGCTCGTATGACGCTGTAAAGAACAAAGGCTCGCTTTCCGGCTTTGAAAAGCTGTGCGACAACTTTATGGTCGGCGTGCTCAAGCAGTCCCGCTTTGTGCCGTTTGGCATCGAGCCGGTGCTTTCCTACCTGGTTGCCAAGGAAAACGAGGCACAAGCCATTCGAATCGTCATGGCTTCTAAAATCGCCGGTGTCGCGCCGGAAAAAATCACGGAAAGGCTGAGGGAAACTTATGCGTAAAAAAATTGCAGTTGTCGGCGACAAAGGCAGTGTCCTCGGCTTTAAGTCGGTGGGTTTTGAGGTATTCATGACCACCACACAGCAGGAGACCCGCGAGGTCATGCAGGCGTTGTGCAAAGCCGATTACGGCATCATTTTCATCACCGAGCAGGCGTATCTGCAGGTCCCCGAAATCATCGACGAGTACAAGGAACGTCCGACCCCTGCCATCATTCCGATTCCGGGCAAGGACGGCAACCTTGGCATCGGCATCAAAAATGTCAAGAAAAACGTCGAGAGAGCTGTCGGCGCAGACATCCTCTTCAATGAAGATTAGTGTTTTTGTTTTCCGCCCGGCTGGTTTGCCGGCGGAGATTGATTTAAAAGTAGGTGAAAATATTGAGCCAAGGCAAAATTGTTAAGGTTGCCGGTCCGCTGATCGTTGCAGAAAATATGCGCGACGCCAATATGTCCGACGTCGTTCGTGTAGGCAAGCAGAAGCTCATCGGTGAAATCATTGAGATGAGAGAGGACAGGGCATCCATTCAGGTATATGAAGAAACCGCAGGCATCGGTCCCGGCGACGATGTGGAAACCACCGGCGCACCGATGTCGGTCGAGCTGGCTCCGGGCGTACTGACCAGTATCTTCGACGGTATCCAGCGTCCGCTGACCAAGATTCGCGAAATCGCAGGCAGCAACATCACTCGCGGTGTCGAGGTAACCTCGCTGGACCACGAGAAAAAATGGGACTTCAACGCCACTGCTAAGGTTGGCGACCAGGTTGTCATGGGCGACATCCTGGGCACCGTGCAGGAAACCGCCGTTGTCCTGCACAAAATCATGGTTCCAAAGGGCGCCGAGGGCGAAATCGTTGAGATTACCTCCGGCAGCTTCAACATCACCGAGACCATTGCCAAAATCAAGGACAAGGACGGCGTGGTCCACGATGTATGTATGCTTCAGAAGTGGCCGGTCCGCGTACAGCGTCCGTACACCCAGAAGCTTTCCCCTGACTTCCCAATGATTACCGGTCAGCGTGTCATCGACACCCTGTTCCCAATCGCCAAAGGCGGTACTGCTGCGGTACCGGGTCCGTTCGGCTCCGGTAAGACCGTTGTACAGCACCAGCTGGCAAAATGGTCGGACGTTGACATCGTTGTCTACATCGGCTGCGGCGAACGCGGAAACGAAATGACCGACGTACTCAACGAGTTCCCGGAACTGAAGGACCCAAAATCCGGCGAATCGCTGATGTACCGCACCGTTCTGATTGCAAACACCTCGGATATGCCGGTAGCTGCGCGTGAAGCTTCCATCTACACCGGCATCACCATCGCTGAATACTACCGCGATATGGGCTACTCGGTCGCTATCATGGCAGACTCCACCTCCCGTTGGGCAGAGGCTCTGCGTGAGATGTCCGGTCGTCTGGAGGAAATGCCGGGTGAAGAGGGTTACCCTGCTTACCTGACCTCCCGTCTGGCACAGTTCTATGAGCGCGCCGGTCGTGTCATCTGCGCAGGCTCTGACGGACGTGAAGGCTCTCTGACCGCCATCGGCGCTGTATCCCCTGCGGGCGGCGACAACTCCGACCCGGTCGTACAGGCTACCCAGCGTATCGTAAAGGTATTCTGGGGTCTGGACTCCTCGCTGGCATACAAACGTCACTTCCCAGCCATCAACTGGCTGACCTCCTACTCGCTGTACATGGACCAGATTGGCGAGTGGATGGATAAAAATATCGCAGAGGAGTGGTCCTCCCTGCACCACGACGCCATGCTGCTGCTCCAGCAGGAAGCAGAGCTGGAAGAAATTGTCAAGCTGGTCGGCTACGACTCGCTGTCTGCTCCAGACCGCCTGACCCTGGAGTCCGCACGTTCGGTTCGTGAGGACTACCTCCAGCAGAACGCATTCGATGATACGGATACCTACACCTCCAACAAGAAGCAGTACATGATGCTCAAGATGATCATGGCATTCTCCAAGGAGTGCCGCAGCGCACTGAGCAACGGCGTCAAGGTCGAAAAGCTGTTTGCCCTGCCGGTATCCGAAAAGATTGCCCGTGCCAAATATGTTCCTGAAGACCAGTTTGAAGCTTATTTCAAGGACACTCTGGCAGAAATCGAAACATCCGTTGCTAACGTAGTGTCTGAGGAGGTATCTGCATAATGTTAAAAGAATACCGCACCATAAGGGAAGTCGCAGGTCCTCTGATGGTCGTTTCCGGCGTAGAAGGAGTTACCTATGACGAGCTGGGTGAAATCGAGCTGCCCAGCGGCGAGACCCGCCGCTGCAAGGTGCTCGAGGTAGACGGCGACAACGCTGTTGTCCAGCTGTTTGAAAGCTCGGCAGGCATCAACCTGCGCGACAGCAAGGTTCGTTTCTTAGGACACGGTCTTCAGCTGGCTGTATCCGAAGATATGCTCGGTCGTGTCTTCTCCGGCATGGGTCGTCCAATCGACGGCGGTCCCGAGATTATCCCGGACGAGCGCGTCGACGTCAACGGCGTTCCAATGAACCCGGCTGCCCGCGTATATCCAAACGAATTTATCCAGACCGGCATCTCTGCCATCGACGGACTGAACACACTGGTTCGTGGTCAGAAGCTGCCTATCTTCTCCGGTTCCGGTCTGCCGCACGCAAAGCTGGCTGCACAGATTGCACGTCAGGCAAAGGTACTCAACGCCAACGATAAATTCGCCGTTGTCTTTGCTGCAATCGGTATCACCTTTGAGGAAGCGGACTTCTTCATCAAGGACTTCACCAAGACCGGTGCGATCGACCGTGCCGTTATGTTCATGAACCTGGCAAACGACCCGGCAATCGAACGTATCTCCACTCCAAAGATGGCGTTGACCGCTGCGGAGTACCTTGCATTCGAAAAAGATATGCACGTTCTGGTCATCATGACCGACATCACCAACTATGCGGAGGCTCTGCGTGAGGTTTCCGCTGCCCGTAAAGAGGTTCCGGGACGCCGTGGTTACCCAGGCTACCTGTACACCGACCTTGCTACCATGTACGAGCGCGCCGGCAGAAAGATGGGTTCCAACGGTTCCATCACCATGATTCCAATTCTGTCGATGCCGGAGGACGACAAGACCCATCCAATCCCTGACTTGACCGGCTACATCACCGAGGGTCAGATCATCCTGTCCCGTGAGCTGTACCGCAAGAATATCGCACCTCCGATCGACGTACTGCCTTCGCTGTCCCGTCTGAAGGATAAAGGTATCGGCGTCGGCAAGACCCGTGAGGACCACTCCGGCACCCTCAACCAGCTGTTTGCCGCTTACTCCCGTGGTAAGGACGCAAAAGAGCTGATGAGCATTCTGGGTGAAGCTGCCCTCTCTGAAACCGACCTGCTGTACGCCAAATTCGCGGACGAGTTTGAGAAACAGTACGTTTCTCAGGGCTACTACACCAACCGCTCCATCGAGGAGACCCTCGACCTGGGTTGGCAGCTGCTCTCCATCCTGCCGGTAACCGAGCTCAAACGTATCAAGACTGAGATGATTGATAAGTACCTCCCGAAAAAAGACAGCTGAGGAGGGGTTAGATTATGGCATTGATTAACGTCAACCCGACCCGTATGGAGATGACCCGACTGAAAAAACGTCTTGCCACCTCCATCCGCGGGCACAAGCTGCTCAAAGACAAGCGCGATGACCTGATGAAAAAATTTCTGGACCTGATTCGCAAGAACAAAGAGCTGCGCGAACAGGTCGAGCAGGAAATCAGCGACATCTACGGCGGATTTGTGGTTGCCAGCGCTGTGATGAGCCCACAGATGCTGGAGGAAGCGCTGATGTTGCCCAAGCAGAGTATCGACCTGGAGGTCGGCGAACGCAACGTAATGAGCGTCACCGTCCCTTCCTTTGAGTTCAACGCCTCTGAAAATTCGGACAGCGACATCTACTCCTACGGCTTTGTGGCAACCTCCGGCGAGCTGGATGACTCGGTAGCTGCTGTCAAAAATGTGCTGCCGCACCTGTTGGAGCTGGCACAGATTGAAAAAAGCGCACAGATGATTGCAGAAGAGATCGAACGTACCCGCCGTCGCGTCAATGCGCTGGAGTATGTACAGATTCCCGACCTGGAAGAAACCATCAAATACATCAAGATGAAGCTGGACGAAAACGAACGCGGAAACCAGACCCGTCTGATGAAGATCAAGGATATGATGCTGGAGGAGGCAATCGAAAAGAAACGCCAGAACAGCACCAATACCGCAAGCTGATGGTCTGTCGCTTGAGGACAACACCCGATAAAAAAGGGCTGTGTATTCATAAGGAATACACAGCCTTTTTCTCTGTTTCTTTTTAATCGGTGGCAAAGCACAGTTCACAGCGCTGCTGCACCGAGAAGGCGGAAAAATATCGTTCCTCCAGCGGAATCCACCGTTCCCGAAAGACCTTCAGTCCCTGCTGACCATTGCGTATAGCAATCCTGCGCAGCTGCTCGGTCGGCTGGACGGTCAGAAAGATATGCAAATCATATCCTTCCCACAAAGCCGGATGACAGCTGTAAGAACCTTCCACAAAGATGATAGAGGTCGGGAGCACCTCCACTGCATCCGTCAGCTGCTGCACCGAGCAATCGTAAGGGCGGTAAGAGAAGGAAACGCCCTGCCGCAGCGGGACCATCACCTGCTGCCAGAAGCGCTCGTAATCGACATTGCCGCCCGGCTGTGCCAGCCGCTGCGGTGTGCGCTGGTGCGGCTGCAGGAAAAAGTGGTCGAGATGCAGCACCGTATATCCCGTCTTTTGCTCGATGAAGGAGCAGAGGGTCGTTTTGCCCGAGGCACACCTGCCGTCTATTGCCACAATCACCGGTCTGTCCTGCGTCTGCTGCTGCATTTTTTGCTGTTGCAAAAGCTGTGCCCGCTCGATAATCTGCTGTGCCATCTGCTCAATCTTTTCTGTCTGCGCAAATTCCATCCTGTTCTCCCCTGTCTTTTTTTCTTATTATACCATCCTGCCGCGCATATCCGTCAAGTGTTTGTGCCTTTTCTTTTAAAATTACCCATCGCTAACACTTTTCTCTTGACATTCGCCGGAGGAAATGGTATCTTATAATCATTGATTAGTATATGCTAACCAATGATCAGGTCAGCTGATTGGAGAGGAAAAAGCGTTCCTCTTTTTCTTTTCTTCAACAGTTAGCAATCACTAACTACTGATAAGGCGGTGCAGCTCATGTCATCCTTCGAAAAAGCTCTGGTCTACCATTGCTCCCCTACCCTGTGCGGACTCAAACCGGCAAATCTACTCTCCCTCTCTAAGGATGAGTACCCGCATCTGCCGCAGCTGGCAGCTGCCTACGCCCGCCT
>FR880284.1 GCA_000435195.1 Clostridium sp. CAG:169
GCGCGGTTATGAGGACGACGGCAAAAAGCAGCTGGTGCAGCGGATGAGAAAATCAGCGCAGGCGGTGGTGGCAAAGCTGGCAGAACAGCTGTTCTGTGCCGATGAGCAGGAATTTGCCGAGGACATCCGTTTTTTGCGCCCGCGCATTGAGACGCTGTTCTCGCTGGTGCTCGATTACGACCGCCGTCTGCTGGCAGCAAAGCGGGAGCGCAGTCTGCTGGATTTTGCCGACCTGGAGCATTTTGCCGTGCAGCTGCTGGTGGAGCGCAGGGACGGAGAATATTGCAAGACCCCGCTTGCCCGTCAGCTCAGCGAGAGCTTTGCCTTTGTGCTGGTGGACGAATATCAGGACACCAACGCCACCCAGGATATGATTTTTGGCAGTGTTTCACGCCCGGATAACCTTTTTATGGTCGGAGATGTCAAGCAGAGCATCTACCGATTTCGTCAGGCGATGCCGGAAATTTTTATTCACAAGCGCAGTGCCTACCATGATTACGACGGGCAGAACTATCCGGCGCGCATCGTCCTGTCCAACAATTTCCGCTCCCGCAGCCAGGTTACCGATGCCATCAACTACCTGTTTTATGCCCTGATGAGCCGCGAGGTAGGGGAGATCGACTACGACGACAGCGAGGCGCTCACCCCGTCGGCGGTCTACCCCGAGCATTTGCAGGCGGACACCGAGATGCATCTGGTGGAAAACCGAAGCGAGGAGCTTTCCGACCCGATGGCAGAGGCAGGGTATGCTGCCCGGCAAATCAAAAAGATGCTCGACGAGGGCTTTCTGGTCAACGACCACGGTCAGATGCGACCGGTGCGCCCGGGAGAAATCTGTATCCTGCTGCGCTCGATGAAAAATCGCGCACAAATTTATGAAAACGAACTGACCCGCCTGGGTGTGCCGGTGTGGACCGACAGCCGGGTGGGATTTCTGGAAACGGTGGAAATCAGCACCGCTTTGTCCATTTTGCGTGCGGTGGACAATCCGCTCATCGACATCCACCTGACGGCAGCGATGATGTCGCCGGTCTATGCCTTCACCGCCGACGAGATGGCGGTGGTTCGGATGCACGACCGCCGCTCTCACCTCTATCTCAACTGT
>FR880285.1 GCA_000435195.1 Clostridium sp. CAG:169
ACAACACAGACAGAAACGGAGATGTTCGCTGCTTATGTCCCAAGTGCCTGAGCGACTATATCCACGACCCGAATTATGTTGTCAGGCGTCTTGACCTTTTTGCGAAAAGCAAAGACAACTGCGATAAGTGCAATAACAGCGGTTGGGATTATATCGTTTATGACAAACGCACCTCGGTCAAAGGAAAGGGGTGCAGGAATGTCAAATAGCAGTGAAAAGAAGAAGCGTTACGATATTCCTCTTTGGTGTAAACCAAACCTGTCTATTGAGGAGGCGGCAGCTTATTCCGGTATTGGAATGGGAAAACTCTATGAAATGACGGAAAGTCAGGATTGTCCTTTTGTTCTTTGGATTGGTAGCAGAAGAATGATTAAAAGGAAAGTCTTTGACGAATTTATCGAAAGGCAATACTCGATTTAAGAAAAAAGTCAAGTCTGCGATGAGCCGATTCGCATAATTGGCTTACCGCAGACTTTTGAGTATGCTGTAATCACCAAAGGAAGGAGGTTACAGCGTATGTCTGACAAACAGCTTAAATCCAATATGCCGAGTGTCCCAATTTGGAAGAAAATGAATCTTACGGTTGAAGAAGCTTCGGAATATTCGGGCATTGGCACATCAAAGATAAAAGAACTATCGAATAGCGAAGATTGTCCTTTCGTTCTTTGGAACGGAGCAAAGCGATTGATTAAAAGAAAACAATTTGAGGAATACCTGTCATCGCAGTATTCCCTCTGACGGAGGTGGTGTTATGGGAAATAAGCAGACTGAATTGAATAATTCAGGCAATCGGGTGGAAACCGTGCCGGTTTGGGTTAAGCCTTACCTTACGATTGATGAAGCGACCGCTTACACAGGCATAGGCAGAGACAAACTTTATGAGATGACAAGCCAAGAAAAATGTTCGTTCGTGCTGTGGGTAGGAAACAGACGAATGATTAAGAGACGAGTTTTTGATGAGTACATTGAGAAAATGTACTCAATATAGGAAGGAGGGCTTATGGACAACGGTGTTTTAGCTTACAGAGCCTTACTCGAAAAGCGTAAAGAAAAAGCTCCCTTTTGGGAGAAGAATGTTTTAACTGTTGAGGAAGCAGCCGAGTACACCGGTATAGGTAGGACAAAAATCAGGCAAATCATAATGAAGGGTGATTGTCCCTTTGCTGTCACTAACGGTGTTCAGGTCTGTGTAATCCGAGACAAATTTATTGATTATCTTGATAAGCAATTTCGCATTTAAGGGAGGAAAAATTATGCCAAGAACAAAAAGAAAAGACAAATCAAGAGTAGTGCTTCGTACAGGCGAATCACAGAGAGCCGATGGTACATACCATTTCAGTTGGACGGACGCCAACCACAAAAGGCGTTATGTGTATGCCAAGACACTTGATGAACTGCGATACAAAGAGGAACAAATCGCAAAAGACAAGAGCGATGGCATTAAGGCAGAAGCTCGTTACACAACGGTCAATGACATATATGAGCTTTGGAAGGATTTGAAGCGAGGACTGAAAAACAACACCTTTGAAAACTACAAGTATATGTATGAGACCTTTGTCCGTCATCAGATAGGCTCAAAGACTGTATCTTCTCTGAGAAAAACAGATATAAAGAGGTTCTATAATTACCTTGCAGACGAACGCCATCTAAAGCCAGCGACCATTGATAATATTCATACGGTTCTCCATCAGATTTTGGATATGGCGGTCGATGATGACTACATCAGGAATAACCCGTCAAACAATGTGCTTAAAGAGTTGAAACAGTCCCATTGTTTTCAGACCGAGAAGCGTAGAGCCTTAACAAAGCCGGAGCAGGAGTTGTTTCTTGACTATCTGAAAAACTCTCCTACATCAAAGTATTGGTATCCGGTGTTTGCGGTTATGATTGGTACGGGACTTCGTGTTGGAGAGGTTACAGGGTTAAGATGGTGCGATATTGATTTGGAAGAAGGTATCATTGATGTGAACCACACGCTGGTTTACTATGACCACCGTACTGAGGGCAGTAAGCGTGGCTGTTACTTCAATGTTAATACGACCAAAACCCCGGCAGGAAGAAGAAAAGTGCCTATGCTCGGTTTCGTCAAAGAAGCATTCTTAATGGAAAAGGAAAGGCAGGAACTGCTCGACCTTCACTGCGAAGCGACTGTCGATGGATATACCGATTTTATCTTCATCAACCGTTTTGGTCAGCCGCAACATCAGGCAACCCTGAACAAAGCAATCCGCCGCATTATCCGTGACTGCAACGACGAGCAGTTATTGAAAGATGAAAACGCAGAAGTATTGCTCCCGCATTTTAGCTGTCATTCTTTAAGGCACACTTTCACAACAAGAATGTGCGAAGCAGGGGTAAATGTTAAGGTCATTCAGGACACGCTCGGTCATAAAGATATTTCAACTACGCTTAACATCTATACCGATGTAACGAAGGAACTGAGGAAGTCCGAATTTGAAGGTCTTGACTCCTACTTCAAAAATGAGTATAATAAAGTGTCAGTTTGACAGATTAAATTGATACGGACTTCATAGTTGGTGGATTAGAGCATTTACATCATTTACATCAATTTTTACACAAAGCCCCCACGAAACTAATCGAAAATAAAGTAAAGTAGGATTTTGAAAAAATCTGATTTGCGACTTATTTTGAACTATGTTGGGTTATAGCAAGAATTGAAACGATGTCCTAAATCGTCCCAACCATGAAGCCAACTGCTGAGGAGCTGGCTAAGAAAGCATCCGCTCAGCCTGCACCGGCAACACAGCCGACAGCAGTTCAGCCTGCTGAACCGGTTGCAGTATCCGCAGAAAGCGTACAGCTCGACCTTTCCAAGGTAAAAATCGAACCGCTGTTTGCTGATATGGTCGAGTTTGATACCTTTGCTAAGTCCGACTTCCGTGTTGTTAAGGTAGAAGCTTGCGAAGCAGTTCCGAAGTCCAAAAAGCTGCTGAAGTTTACCCTCAACGATGGCACCGACAAAAAGCGCACCATCCTGAGCGGTATTCACAACTACTATGAACCGGAAGAGCTGGTTGGCAAAACCTGCGTGGCAATCACCAACCTGCCGACCCGCATGATGATGGGCATTCCTTCCGAGGGTATGCTGATCAGCGCCGTATACGAGTACGAGGGACACGAAGGCTTGAATCTGCTGATGCTGGATGACGTGATTCCGGCAGGTGCAAAGCTGTACTAAGATGACACTGTGCTGTACAGACAGCCAAAAGTAACAAAATAAAAAAGGACAGCCGCTAAAAAAGCGGCTGTCCTTTTTGTTTAAAAAAGGACAGCCGCTAAAAAAGCGGCTGGCCTTTTTGTTTTTATACCATCAGTGCGGATAAGCCGACAAAGATGATGAGAATTCCAAACAGAAAAAAGAGGATGTATCCGGCTCCGACCCGCTTTTGCAAAAGAAAGTTCGTCGGTTTTTTCGGGTCGATATAGATGGTGTATTCTTCACCCGGCTTCATGCGCTTTTCCAGCAGGGAAAGCGGGTAGGTGGAGGCACACTGGCGGGGGAACTTTTTTCCGTTGTACTGGTAACGAAAGACCGGTGCATGGCTTTGTGAACCCTTGCCGCCGGAGTAGCTGTTAAATCCCTGATAGATGCCGGTGACCTGCTCGCTGCATTGTTTGACCGAGCGGATGTGGCTCCAGGAGACGCAGACGAATGCGCTGCCAAGGGTAGTTCCAATCAGGGCAAAGGTGTATTTTTCCCCACCCGGAATCAGAAAGCAGAGAAAAGCCAGAAGCAGTCCGACAAAAATCAGCAGAATCAGCCGAAAGCCGCCGCGGTCGGTTTGATGGACCTTGTGTTTGATTGCCATATAGGTAATCCATGCAAAGGCAAGGACACAAAACAGAAGTTCGATTTGTTCGCGGTTCATCCTGTATTCCTTCTTTCCGGGTGTTTTCTTTGGAAAAATTGTACCACAAAACGACGAGGAACGCCACTGGTTTGTGAAAATTTTTTCTGCTGCATAAAAATAATGGACAAAAAAACGAAGGCTTTCCTGAGCAGAAAAGCCTTCGCTGTTTGTAATGTATCTGGATTACAGGCGTGCAAACTGCGCTTCGTACAGCTCACGGTAGATGCCGTTGTCCTTCTCCAGAAGCTGAGTGTGGGTGCCGCGCTCCTGGATGCCGTCGCGGTCCATGACGATGATCTCGTCGGCGTTTTTGATGGTGGACAGGCGGTGGGCAACCACGATGGTGGTGCGGTTTTTGCACAGCTCGTCCAGCGAATCCTGGATGTAGTTTTCAGTCACGTTGTCCAGCGCAGAGGTTGCCTCGTCGAGAATCAGAATCGGTGGATTCTTCAAAAAGACGCGGGCAATCGAGATACGCTGCTTCTGACCGCCGGACAGCTTGACGCCGCGTTCACCGACAAAGGTATCGTAGCCTTCCGGCAGGCTCATGATGTAGTCGTGGATGTTGGCTTTTTTAGCTGCCTCGTAGACCTCCTCGCGGCTGGCTCCCAGCTTGCCGTAGGCGATGTTGTCAAAGATGGTGCCGGTGAAGAGGAAGACATCCTGCTGTACGATGCCGATTTTGCTGCGCAGAGAACGGCGGGTGACCTTGCGGATGTCCTGTCCGTCGATGCAGATGCTGCCCTGGGTGATTTCATAAAAACGCGGAATCAGGTGACAGAGGGTGGTTTTGCCGCCGCCGGAAGGTCCGACGATGGCGACCATCTCGCCCTGCGGGAAGGTCATCGAGATGTTGGAGAGGACCTCTTTGCCCTCATCGTACTGGAAGGAAACGTTGTCGAAGGTAATCTCGCCGCGGACATCCTTCAAATCGACTGCATCGGGCGCTTCCTGTTCTATCTCAATATTCATCAGTTCCTGGAAGCGGGTGTAGCCGGTGATGGCGTTCTGGAACATCTCGACAAACTGGATGAGCTTTTTGATTGGGTTGACAAACATATTGATGAACAGCATATAAGCGACCATGTCACCGACGTTGATGACGCCGCGGTAGACGCAGTAGCCACCGCCGGTCAGCACAACGACGTTCATCAAAGAGGTCAAAAAGTTGGTGCCGGAGAAGAATTCTGCCATGACTCGGTAGGCGCGTTCCCGCACGGTGACATAGCGCTGGTTGTTTTCATCAAATTTTTTAGCTTCCTCCTGCTCGCCGGTGAAGGCACGGGCAACACGCACGCCGGCGATGCTGTTTTCCAGGCTGGCGTTGACCTCTGCAATCTCAATGCGGTTTTTGCGGAAGGCGATGGTCATTGCAGTCCTCTTTTTGACGACAAACAAAATCAGGAAGGGGAGGACGGCAAAGGTGATCAGGGTCAGCGGGATATTGATGGTACACAGGATAATGAAGGAACCGACCACGCTGACCAGCGAGATGAACAGGTCCTCGGGACCGTGGTGGGCAAACTCGGAGATGTCCATCAAGTCGTTGACGATGCGCGACATGATGACGCCGGTTTTGTGTTCGTCAAAGTAGGAAAAGGGCAGCTTTTGCAGGTGCTCAAAGACGTCCCTGCGCATATCCGCCTGCATCCGCACGCCGACCACATGACCCTGATACTGCATGAAATACTGCATGATTGCCTGCACCAGGTAGATGACCAGCAGCGCAACACACCAGGTCAGGATGAGCCGCAGGTTTTTGTCCGGGATGTAGGTGTTGATGATGTTTCGGGAGATGACCGGATACATCAAATCGCAGCTGGCGGCAACTAGTGCGCACACCATGTCGAATACAAACAGCTTCCAGTGCGGTTTGTAGTAGTGGATAAAGGATTTTAGCATAAATTACCGACTCCTCTCTTGTTGTAAGCTTCTCAGATGCTTTTTATTATACAGCGGGATGAAAAAAATTTCAACTTTTTCTATGCTGTCCTCTCCACACTTGCAGCCGAAAATCTGCCGTGTTATACTATAAAAAACGTCCTGCAAAGGAGGCGGCTGTATGAAACGACACACTATCCGACTGTATAATCTGATTTTTCCCATCTGGATTTTCTGGATGGTCCCATCGCTGCTTTGGCTGCTGCTGCTTCCAGCAAATTTTTTGTGGGACAGCCTTGTGCTGCTGGCAGCGGCAGGCTGGCTTCGGCTGCAAGGAAAGAAGGAGCTGTGGAAGCGCTCCATCGTCAAGGTTTGGCTGATTGGCTTTGCTGCTGACTTTGCCGGTGCTGCCCTGAGCCTTGCGCTGATGCTGTTGCTGAACACCCTTTTGGACAGCCACATCTTTGAACCTTACCATTTTCCGGGTGCTACCCTGCACGCGATACCGGGTGTATGCCTGGCGGGTTGGCTGATTTGGCGGCTCAACCGCAGGTATTCCTTTGGTCAGGCGGATATTTCCGAGGCAATGGCAGGAAGGCTGAGTCTATTGCTGGCAGTTTTTACAGCACCCTACCTGATGTTGCTGCCGATGTATCATTAAAAAAGAAAAACCCGCGACCTCTTTGTAAAAAGGGTCGCGGGTTTTTTGTCGTTTTACAGGTAAAAAGTTTACAGATAAAAAGTTTACAGGTAAACGGCGTATTCTTCGGCAGATTCCGGCTCAAAGCGCACCGTTTTGAGCATAGCTACCAGCTGGCGGCGGTATTCTTTGGGAGAATGGACACAGCAGTTCATGTGTTTTGCACCCTCCACCAGACACAGCGAGGCGGTGGGACAGGCATCGGCAATCTGCTGGCTCATCCCAAAGGGGACCAGTTTGTCTGCGGTCCCGTGAAAGAGCAGGACAGGAACGCGGATGGCTGACGCCGCTTTGACTGCATTTACCGTATCCATCTGCGCACCGCTTTTTTGGCGGATAATCCGCTTGACCAGCGGCAGCAGGGGAGAAGGGTCAAAGCCGTAGCGTTTTTTGCCTTGCAGGCGCATCATGCTGTCCCAGTCGGAGAAAGGACAGTCTGCCACACAAAACAGCGGCTTTTCCTCCAGAGGGACCGACTGGCTGTTGGCTTTTTCCATCGTCAGCAGGGCGGTCACCGCGCCCATCGACTCGCCCATCACGCCGACCCGCGCGCGGTTAAATCCATTTACCTGTGCGTGTTTGTGAATCTGCTCCAGCCATTCCAGGCAATCGTCGCTTTCCAGCGCACCAAAGGTGATGTAGCTGCCCTGGCTTTCGCCCTGCGCCTGCAAATCCGGTACCAGCACATTGAAGCCCAGACGCAGCAGCATCGGCAGATATTTGAGCACACCGATCCACGGGTAGTTGTACCCATGCAGGAAGAGGATGTAGCGGTCGGTCTGGCTGGGCGTCAGGTACAGGCGGGCGGTCAGCTCCTGCCCATGCTGGTTCACCAGAAACAATTTGTCGTACTTTACATCCATCCGGTCGGGGTCCAGCTGGTTGCGCTCCATCTCCTGACGAAGCACAGCGCCGTAGTTCATCCGCTGCGGGTCGATGGCTTGCAGGGCAAAGCGCAGTGCCATGCGATAGTAGATCAACAGCAGGACACCTGCCAGCAACAATGCAAGCAGTGGAAGAAAAATATAGGAAGGGTTCATTGGTTCACCTCACATACAGTCGGTTGTTTTAATTCTGTGAATCATTATACCACGAATTGTCAGGAGAAAGAAAAAATATTCTGTGAAATTTTTTAAGAAAGCCTTTGGCAGTAAAAATGAAAGCAAAAGCAGGCAGCTTTTAGAAAAAATGCTTCTATCACGCCAGGGACAGGCAGCAGCAAGGCGGAACCGGCTGCGGGTCTGCATCATAGTCTAACAATGTGGGCGGCAGCAGAATGCGCTGCCCGATAACCTGACAAAAAAGGAGCGGTGAAGACCATGCTGTTTCAACCTTGCAGCGGCAACGGGCAGGACGCAGGCTGTTCTGCCTTTACCGACCAGCCGATTTCGCTGGCGATGGCGTATGTACCCACCCAGCAGTGGAAGGATTTGTATGATACCAGTTTAGGGTTGCAGCGGGGAACCATCTTTTCCCAGCTGGATAAACCCTTCATCGGAGAGGAGGCGGTAGGCAATGCCACAAGATAAGATGCGCCGGACGCTGCTGGACCGGGTGCAGATGTACGAGTTTGCGGTCATCGAGGCAAACCTGTACCTTGACACCCACCCGCAGGACCAGGACGCCTTAAAATACCACGATAAATACGCCAATCTGCTTGAGCAGGCAAAGGCGGAGTATGAAAAGCAGTTTGGCGCCTTGAATCCGATGAAAGCAAACAACGGCGCACGCTGGAGCTGGGTAGATGACCCGTGGCCGTGGGACCTGAACGCTGACCAGGAGAAGGGAGGAGTAAGCAATGTGGACTTATAGCAAAAAGTTGGAATACCCGGTAAAGATTGCCCGACCCGATGCTGCCGCCGCTAAGGTGATTATCTCACAGCTGGGAGGTCCAGACGGGGAGATGGGTGCGGCGACCCGTTACCTCAGCCAACGCTACACAGCGCCCTGGGGACAGGTCAAGGCAGGCTTGACCGACATCGGCACCGAAGAGCTGGCGCATATCGAGATTGTCAGTGCAATTTTGTACCAGCTGACCAAGGGCTTGACGGTCGAACAAATCAAAGAGGGCGGCATGGAGGCTTATTTTGTGGACCATACCACCGGCATCTATCCGCAGGCAGCATCTGGGATGCCGTTTTCTACTGCAACCCTGCAATCGACAGGGGACATCATCTGCGCTTTGACAGAGGACCTTGCAGCAGATGGTACGACTGCGTAAGAACAACAAAGCCGGAAACCCGCATAAACACTACATTTTTTGTAGGACAAGCCTTTTCCGGCTGCGTTCTTATAAGGACAACTTTCATACGAAAATGATAAAACAAGCTATTTTCTAACATAAAATGTACCGCATAAGCGGCGTTTCTCACTCCTACACAGGAGAACAGGAACGCTGCTTTTTTTATGCCCTCATGTTAC
>FR880286.1:0-138 GCA_000435195.1 Clostridium sp. CAG:169
TCACTATGTCGCAGTTTTTCGCTGATACCGATATGGTCGAGCTGACCCCAGATATGAAAGAACTGTTCGACTGTTGGGTTTGTCTGACACCGAGCCAGAAATCCGCAGCGATTCAGATGCTCAAAGCTATGAGCCATG
>FR880286.1:233-1855 GCA_000435195.1 Clostridium sp. CAG:169
ACATATATCCATCTGTCGCCATCCCAATAAGGTTGCTCCTGGTGGCGTGATTCATGGAGCTCATCAAACAGATAAAACGCAACAGTTCTTGCTGTGTCAAAATCGGTGATTTTTCTGCCGTGATACTCCCATTGCTGTTCTCCTTTATAAATGATACCCCAACCTGGACCGAATTTGCTCTTCATAATAGTGATGTAGTCGCCTTTGTAACGCAGTGTATAATTTCCAGTTTCGGGTTTTCGATACCACTCTTGCTTCATGAAGTTTTTTCTGCGGTTAACACGGTTCTTTAAGTTGCGTTCTCGCTCCTGTGGAGTCACATAATCGCAGATCATTTTCGAGGCGCAATCACAGCCGACCCGTATTTCCCCATCATAATCGGGGTGTTTCAGCAAGTGGACATATCTGATTTTTTCCTTCCCGCACATTTCACATTGCTCATACGGAATAGGGTCGCCTGGGTAAACATCTTCGCCCAAATCCTCCATGCCGATGTATTCCCATCCTTTATGCGGGATATCTGCTTTGTTCCAATGCAACATTATTTCACCTCCGGCGGGTCAAAATCATCGTCTGTACATTTGCGGATAATGTGTTTTGTCTTATCAAGTGGAAGAGGAACATCTTCTTCGGAAAAAAACTCAATTTTTACCACTTCAGCAATAGAATGATGATTGTCTTTTCCAACGGGAACAATCACATGATCGCCAACATTGATGCTGTCATCATCAGCGATATAGTAGTAACTTTTATATCCTTCGTCAAATTCCACGCTACAGTAAATGTAATCCTGTTTGCGGCGCTTTACTTTCCCGTAGACAGACTGGTCGAGGATTTCACCAAAGCCATAAAAACAGATGAAATCCCATACTGCGTCAGCAAAATCTCCCCAGGCTTCCGGCAATGCTTTCTTGTCGTAGGTTCCCTGGATAACACGCCGTAGGCCTTTTTTGAAGTCAATAGTGATGGCATATTCCTGCGTTTCCAGAGGATTTTCGATCACATCGTCTGGATTTCCTTCGATATTACCGAACAATTCCTCGGCATCAATATCATCAAGCAGATTTTCAACGCCGCCCTGGACATAGTATTTTCTGGACACCATGCAACCGCTGCCGATATTCTGAATATGCTCCAAGGTCTCGCTCTCTCGATCCAGAATTAACTTCTCAGTATAGTCCCAAGTTACATATTCCATTGTTTCTGAAAAGGGCTGCTTGGGTTTGATTTTTGTGACGCGGTGGTAGTCAACAGTGATACGTTCAACTCTGTCTGGCTTATTATTTCCGTCAAAGACATACAGGTCATTCATCCCCAGTGCATCTCGGATTAAGTTTGAAAGATCGATACCGTCAACCTCAAAATCTGCACACAGAGAACCTCTGAACTTATAAACAGTTCCTTCGGTGTTGGTGATTTCCATGACCCAATCGCCTATATCAGTAGCGAAAAGTTCATCATACTCGCCACTGAAATACGAAGCAACGCTGTTCAGCACTTTGTCTGCTACAGCTTTATCAATTTTGTATGGTTGATTGCAAAATGAAGTTGGACACCTAACAAAAAGATCCATAGTGATTTTCCCTGCATGGTAGAATGAAGTTCCTACACAACATCTGCCA
>FR880287.1 GCA_000435195.1 Clostridium sp. CAG:169
GTTCTTGGAGAATATGGACAGATGTTTGAGCAGGAATATCTGAATGTGCTGAACGAGTATATTACAGTATTTGATACGCCTTATCAGAAATATCTGAAATCTACATGCAGTGATGTTTCTGCTGTACACAAAGGATATTTCAGTATTGATAAAAAGACCGGTCACAGTATTGACAGTCAGCTGAAGCGTGGCAGTGAATTTTCGGATGATATTTCTGCCTATGATTTGATTTTGAAAAATAAGGAGCGTTTGCTTTCTTTTGAAGAGCCGACTCGCTTTATTTTCTCTCACTCCGCACTGCGTGAAGGTTGGGATAACCCAAATGTTTTCCAGATCTGTACGCTGAAACATTCTGACAGCCAGACAGCGAAGCGTCAGGAAGTTGGGCGTGGTCTGCGTCTTTGTGTAAACCAACATGGTAACCGTATGGACGCCGAAAGCTGTGGTTACAGTGTTCACGATATCAATATGCTGACAGTTATTGCCAGTGAAAGCTACAAGGAATTTGTTGCTGATCTTCAGAGCGATATTAAGACTGTTCTCTATGATAGACCTACTACAGCTACCAGCGAATATTTTAATGGTAAATACGTCAAAGTGGATGGAACACCGACACTTATAGATAAAAATGCAGCAGATACCATTGAGTTCTATCTGATTAGCAATGGTTATGTCGATATGAAGCGTAAGGTTACAGACAAGTACCGCACCGATGTGAAGATGGGCACAGTTGCTCCATTACCGGAAGAAATTCAGCCAATGGCAGAAGGTATTCATACTTTGATTCAATCTGTTTACGATGACAGTGTTCTTAAGGATATGTTTACCGATGGTCACGAAACAAAGGTGAAAGACAATCCGCTGAATGATAACTTTGCGAAAGCTGAATTTCAGGCATTGTGGAAGCAAATCAACCACAAATACGCTTATACTGTCGAGTTTGACAGCGATGAGCTGATTCGTAAGTCCATTGACCATATCAATGAAAAATTATTTGTTGCAGAACTGCAATATACCACAACTGTTGGCAGACAGAAAGCAAAAATGGATGAATATGAGGTTGGTCGTGGTGCATCGTTTACTGGCGAAAAGACAAGGACACAGACTTTGAAGCACGCACAGACCAGTCAGATTAAGTATGATTTGATTGGTAAGGTTGCAGAAGGCACTGTATTGACCCGTAAAACGGTAGCGACTATTTTGAAAGGCTTACGTGCGGA
>FR880288.1:0-33901 GCA_000435195.1 Clostridium sp. CAG:169
GTCTGCCAATTCCGCCATATCCGCAAATCACTGGAACGTTTATAATTATAGCACCGAGATTTGCATCTGTCAACACTTTTTTGAAAAAAATTTATTTTTTTATTTTTCTTTTTTTCGGGCGGTTATCAGGCGCTTTTGCTGCCGGTCCGCTGCGCTTTTTCTGGGGAGCCTTCGGCTTTTTGCGCACGCTGTATCCAAAGCTGCCCAGCTTTTTGCCCGCTTCAAAATATTCCCCATGCATATAGCAGGCAAGTCCGCAGCGGTCCATGTGCAGCTTGCCGTCCGCATCCAGATATTCCTCGTCGATGTCCACCCCGACAATCTCCGCTAGGAACATATCGTGGCTGCCCAGCGGGGTCACGCTTTTGACCCTGCACTCCAGATTGACCGGACATTCTGCAATCAGCGGCACATCCAGGTGATTGGCGCGCACCGGTGTCAGATTGCAGGCAGCAAATTTGTCCTCATCTCTGCCGGAGCGCACACCGCACCAGTCCGCCTGACGGACCAGCTGTGCCGGTGTCAGATTGATGACAAACTCTCCGGTTTCCTTGAGCAGCTCATAGGAGTACCGGCTGGGACGCACCGAGATGTAGGTCATCGGCGGCTGGGAATTGACAATCCCGGTCCATGCGATGGTGATGATGTTGGGTTTTTCCCAGCTGCCGCAGGTAACCATCGTCGGAGACACCGGAGCCAGCAGGGTGGAGCCCTTCCAATATACTTTTGCCATAATTGCTTCTACCTTTCTTTTCGGTCCCAAAAGCAGACCGTTCCTGTTGTTGATTTACTTTCATTATACACAAGTCTGTTTGCACCCACAAGAATTTTTTTACTGATTTTGACAGAACTTTTTTCTTCCGTTTTGGTCCCTCTTTGTCTTTCGTTTTCCCTATGCTATAATAATAAATAACTGTTTAATGGTTAAACTTTTTTTGACAGAAAGTCTGCTTGTTTTCTTTCTGTCCGACATACGAAAAAATAGAAAGGACGTTTTTATGCCAGACAATTCTACCCCAAAACACCACCACAACAAGATGGGCACCGAACCGATTGGCAAGCTGCTGCTTTCGATGTCCCTGCCTGCCATGTTCTCCATGCTGATTCAGGCGCTGTACAACATTGTGGACAGCATCTATGTCGCACAGATCGGTGAACACGCGCTGACCGCTGTTTCCCTTGCCTTTCCGGTACAGAACCTGATGATTGCTGTCAGCGTCGGCACCGGCGTCGGCTTAAACTCTCTGATTGCCCGCCGTCTGGGTGAACGCCGCGAACAGGAAGCCAGTGCTGCCGCTACCCACGGCGTACTGATCTCTCTGGCAGAATCGCTGCTCTTCTTACTGTTCGGACTGTTCTTCTGCCGGATGTTCTTCTCTGCCTTCACCAGTGACTCCACCGTCATCCAGATGGGCGTCGATTACACCTCCATCGTCACCATCTTCTCCTTCGGCAGCTTTATCCAAATCAATCTGGAGAAAACCCTTCAGGCAACCGGAAATATGTTCTACCCGATGGTCTTCCAACTGATTGGCGCCATCACCAACATCATCCTTGACCCCATCTTTATCTTTGGTTGGTTCGGTCTGCCTGCCATGGGTGTCACCGGTGCAGCGATTGCCACCGTTGCCGGTCAGATTCTGGCAATGCTGTACGCCGTCTATGTCATGGTGCGCAAGGAGCACGCGGTACACATCACCTTCAAAGGCTTTCACTTTTCCGGCGCCATCGTGCGCGACATCTTCCAGGTCGGCTTTCCTTCCATCATCATGCAGTCGATTGGCTCTGTCATGATTATGGCGCTCAACAACATCCTCATCGTCTTTTCGCAGGCAGCGGTCGCCGTTCTGGGTGTCTATTTTAAGCTCCAGTCGTTTGTCTTTATGCCGGTCTTCGGTCTGGGTGCGGGCGCACTGCCCATCATGGGCTTTAACTACGGCGCACGCAACAAAAAGCGTCTGATGCACACCCTTCAGCTCACCTGCGCCATTGCCTTTGGCATCATGCTGGTCGGTCTGCTGATTTTCCAGTTCGGTGCAAGATACCTGCTGATGATGTTCAACGCCAGCGCAGATATGATGGACATCGGCATCTCCGCTCTGCGCACCATCAGTCTGTGCTTCCCTGCTGCCGGTCTGGGCATCGCCTTTTCCAACTTTTTCCAAGCCATCGGCGAAGGTAAAAACTCGCTGCTCATCTCGGTGCTGCGCCAGCTGGTCATCTTGCTGCCCTGCGCATGGATCATTTCCCGCATCGGCACCCTCAATCAGGTTTGGCTGGCATTTCCGATTGCCGAAGTTTTCTCCTTCTTCGTCAGCCTGCTGCTGACCCGCATCACCTATAACAATAAAATTAAAGAGATGGAAGATTTTACCACCGACGAGGATTAACCACCCGCTTGTTGGGAAAAGCTTTCTCTTCCTATCAGGACCAAAAAAAGGGAGCCAAATGGCTCCCTTTTTTCTTGCTCTGTTACATGGTTTTCCATTAAATGCGGTGCAGCAGATCGGTGTAGGTGGGCATCGGCCAGTCGCGGCGGTCCACCACCATCTCCAGTGCGTCGCATTTTTCCCGCAGCTTTTCCATTGCCTGACGAACCTGTCGGGACATCTGCTGCGCACACTGATACAGCTGCGGCTGTGCCTGTGCCTGTTCCAGCGCTGTTTCCAGTTCCTCGGTCAATGCCATCACACTCTCGGTCGAATCGCTCACCATCCGCAGGTGATTCTCCAACCGCTGTGGATGCAGTCCGCACTGCTCCAGACGGTGCAGACTTTCTGCCAGCTTGCCGGAATATCCAATCACACTCGGAATGATCTGCCGTTTGGCAATCTCCAGCATGGTGGACGCTTCAATCTGCAAAACATGGATGTAATTTTCCAGCTGAATCTCATAGCGGGCAGCGGTTTCCTTCGGAGAAAAAATGTGGTGATGGTCAAACAGTTCGATGTTCTTCTGCTCGGTCAAAGTTGCAAACGCCTCCACCGAGGTGCGCAAAATCGGCAGTCCCCGGCGCTGTGCCTCCATGACCCACTGCTCGGAATAGTTGTTCCCGTTGTAGATGACCCTGCCGTGGCTGCGCATCGTATCGCGGATGATACACTGTACCTGCTGCCAGACCGCTTCCCCCTCCAGCGGCTCCAGCTGATTGGCAAATTGTTCGAAGGAATCCGCCAAAATGGTGTTGAGCACCACCTCCGAATATGCCAACGACTGGGAGGAGCCGACCATTCTGAACTCAAACTTGTTTCCGGTAAAGGCAAACGGCGAGGTGCGGTTGCGGTCGGTTTCATCGCGGGTGACATTGGGGATCTCGTCCACTCCAATGTCCATCTCCTCGGGGTTGACCTTTGCCGGGTCGCTCCCCTGTGCAATGTGGTTGAGGATAGCCGTCAGATGATTTCCCAGGAAAATGGAGATGATCGGCGGCGGTGCTTCGCCTCCACCCAGACGGTGGTCGTTTCCTGCACAGGCAGCCGACATCCGCAGCAGATCCGCATACAGGTCCACTCCGCGGATAAAGGCGCACAGCATCAGCAAAAACAGCAGATTGCTCTCGGGATTTTTGCCCGGTCGCAGCAGATTTTCCCCTGTGTCGGTACAAAGCGAGTAGTTGTTGTGCTTGCCCGAACCGTTGATGCCTGCAAACGGTTTTTCATGCAGCAGACAGGCAAGCCCATGCTTTTTGCTCAGGGTGCGCATCGTTTCCATAATCAACTGGTTGTGGTCACAGGCAATGTTGGCAGTGGAATACTCCGGTGCCAGCTCATGCTGGGCAGGCGCCGCTTCGTTGTGCTTGGTTTTGCTGGCGACACCCATCTCCCACAGATTTTTGTCCAAATCCTGCATGAATTCCCCGACGCGAATGCGCAGACGTCCGCAGTAGTGGTCGTCCAGCTCCTGACCTTTCGAGGGTTTTGCACCAAACAAGGTCCTTCCGCAGATTTTTAAATCCAGCCGCTGATTGTACAGCTTGTAATCCACCAGAAAATATTCCTGCTCTGCACCCACCATCGGGGTGATGCGGCTGACATCGGTTTTTCCCAGCGCGTGCAGCAGACGCACCCCCTGCCTGGAAAGCTGCTTCATCGAGCGCAGCAGCGGGGTCTTGGCATCCAGTGCTTCTCCGTTGTAAGAGCAGAAGGCGGTTGGGATAAAGAGGGTGCCGTCCCGAACAAACGCCGGAGAGGTCGGGTCCCAGGTGGTGTAGCCGCGCGCTTCAAAGGTTGCCCGCAAGCCGCCGGAGGGGAAGGAGGAGGAATCCGCCTCGCCCTGAATCAGCGCCTTGCTGGAAAACTCCATCGCAATCTCCCCCTGTCCACCGTTGGTGGTCAAAAAGGCATCGTGCTTTCCGGCAGTAAAATTGTTCATCGGCTGGAACCAGTGAGAATAGTGGGTCGCACCCTGTTCCAGTGCCCACTCCTTCATCGCACACGCCACCACATCTGCAATCTGCGGGTCCAGCGGTTGTCCCAGCCTGCGGGTGCGCAGCAGGCTTTGATAGACCTTCTGCGGCAGTCGTTTTTTCATTGCGCTGTCATCAAACACGCGGGTACCAAAGATTTTTTCTACGTTCATCTTGTACCGTCCTCTCTTTTTTGGATTACACACATTCCGCCGCAAAAGGTCATGCCTGCCTTTTGCTTTCGGCAGACCCGTCCTGCCGGCGGGTGAAAAACAGCGCGGATTCTTCCAAAGAATTCCGTCCTGTACACACAGCTGTTTTTCTGTAATTCACATGGTAGCATCTTTGCCTGTGAATTGCAATCATTCGTAAAGAAAAACAGCCTGCTGCACAAATTGCATCCGCTTTTCTTTGCTAAAGTAAGGAAAGTTTCATAATATTGGAATTGCATTTGTTTTCCTCACATGATAAACTGAAATAGACCGTTCGACACATTTTGCACGTCGGGCGGCAATATTTTGTAAAACAGGTTCTATCACCAAACGATAAAAAGGAGAGAGTTCTGCCTTGGGTATTCAAAAGAAAGGTCTGGGTGTCCTGTGCCTGCTGCTGACACTGTGCCTGCTGTTGAGCGGCTGTCGGGAAAGCTCCTCACTGGTCCGCTACGACATCTCCAACGGAGTCGAGAGTCTGGACCCGCAGTTTGCCAGCGAAGAAAACGAACAGCTGGTCATCTACAATATGATGGAAGGGCTGATGCGCCAAAAGCCCTCCGGCGAGCTGACCAATGGCGCCATCGAGCGCTATGAGGTTTCCGACGACCAGAAGGTCTACACCTTTTTCCTGGTGGATGGGATGGTGTGGGACGACAAGGAGAACACGCCGGTCACCGCACACGACTTTGTCTTTGCTTTTCAGCGCATCTTTAACAGCATCTACCCCTCTCCCTTTGCTTCGATGTTTTCTTCCATCAAAAACAGTCAGCAGGTACTCAGCGGTCAGCTGGATGCTTCTTCGCTGGGTGTGCAGGCGCTCGACGACCACACCGTCCGCTTTACGCTGAACTATGCCGACCCGGCTTTTCTGGAAGCTCTTGCCCATTCCTCCGCCATGCCCTGCAACCAGAAACTGTTTGAAAGCGCCAACGGAAAATACGGCTCCACCATCCAGCAGTCCTACTCCAACGGTCCGTTTTTTTTGATGCAGTGGGACAACTCCAGCCGCATCTATCTCAAGAAAAACGACAAGTATTATGCTGCCGAGCAGGTGCTCACCCCGGGCGTTTACCTCTATGTCGACCGCGACGTCCAGACCGCCGCACAGAAGGAGCGGGGCGAACAGCCACCCTCCACCTTCGAGCTGCTGATGGACGGTAAAGCGGACGGCTGCCAGGCAAACTATGAGCAGTACCAGCTTGCCATGCAGGCAGGGATGAGCTGCCAGACCGCCGAAAGCACCGTCTGGGCGCTGGTCTTTAATCAAAACCACTCCGCCTTTTCCAACCAGCAGGTCCGCCAGGGCTTCCTGCGCGCCATCGACCGCAGCGCGCTGGAAAGCTTTTTGCAGAACAGCCGGCAGGAAAACCTGCGTGTCTATGACCGCCTGATTCCGCCAACCATCTCGCTGTTCACCCAGCCGTACATCGACCAGACCTCGGTCACCACCAACAACCTCTATGACCCGCAGGAGGCCTACGCCGCTTACCGCGCCGGCATGGATGAGCTGGAGGCGGACACCCTGCGCAAGATTCAGCTGCTGGTCCCCTCCGACAGCCAGATCCCGGAGATGTGCGGTCTGCTCCAACAGGGCTGGCAGCAGGCGCTGGCTGTTTCGGTCAACATCGTCGAGGTCAGCCGCGACGAGCTTTCCTCCCGGCTGAGCCTGGGGGACTATCAGGTCGCACTCGTTCCGCTCAAGGCATCCGCCAATACCCCTGCCGACCTGCTGGAACGTTTTACCTCCTCCTCGACATCCAACATCTCCCACTACCAAAATGAAGCGTATGACACCCTGCTTTCCTCGCTCAATGGCTCCCACGACCGACAGCAGCTGTTAAACCAGTATGCTGATGCCGAAAAAATGCTGATGGATGATGCAGTCGCCTTTCCTCTGCTGGCAGAAACCAGCTATTTTGTGATGGGCTCGGGCGTTTCCGGCATCGAATTTTATCCATACGGCGGCAAGGTCATCTTCCGCGATGCACTGGCAATGCGCTGATTTTTTCCTGCAAACAACTGTCTGTACCCGCACTTGCGGCTGCTTTCCCCCGATGCTATAATAGTGGCAAAGGGGGAATTTTTTATGTTCAAAGAAGTATCTCTGGTTTATTTCAGCAGCACCAAAACTACTCAGAGGACGGTGCGTGCCATCGGCAGAGCGCTGGCAAAGGCGTTTGACATCCCTGTGCAGGAGTACGACTTCACCCTGCCCAACGCCCGCAGTCGCAAGCTGCACTTTGCTTCGGACCAGCTGGTCGTGGTCGGTTCGCCGGTCTACGGAGGGGTCATGCCGCTGCTGGTGCGGGAATATCTTGCGCAGTATGTCACCGGTGAAAAGACTGCCTGTATCCTTGCCGCCGTTTACGGCAACCGCAACTTTGACGACTGCCTGGTGGAGATGCAGGATTTGATGGAGGAAAACGGCTTTGTGGTGACCGCAGCCGCAGCCTGCATCGGGGAACATTCCTATTCAACTGCGATTGCTTCCGGCAGACCCAACGCCCAGGACCTTGCTCTGGCAGAGGAGTTCGGCAGGCAGGTTGCACAAAAGCTTTCTGCCAGCCCAGCTGTGCCGACCCTTGCACAGACCCTGCCCGGCTCCCGCCCGTACCGCGAGCGCAAGCCTTCTGCTCCGATGGCTCCGCAGACCACCAACGGCTGCATCCGCTGCGGAATGTGCGTCAACAACTGCCCGGTCGGCGCCATCGACCGCAACGACCCAACCAAGGTGGATGCTTCGCTCTGTCTGCGTTGTCTGTCCTGTGTGCGGCTGTGCCCGCTTGGCTCCAAAGCTTTTACCGACCCGGGCTTTCAAAAAACGGTCGCCTGGTGTCTGGAAAACTTCCAGAAACCGGACAAATCCCCTGCCTTTTTCCTGTAATGCAAATAAAAACCCACAGAGTGTTTTTCGGCTCTGTGGGTTTTTATTATAAGGCGTTAGCAATATCGGCAAACTGCTGCATCGACAGCTGTTCGGCGCGCAGATTGGAGGCGACTCCAGCCCGCTCGAGCAGGTCGAGCGCCTGCTGTTTGGGGATGGCAAGTCCTGCGCTGAGGGTGTTGGGCAGGGTTTTTCTGCGCTGAGAAAAGGCTGCCTTGACCACCCGGAAAAAGTCCTCCTCCTTTTTGAGCTGCACCGGCGGCTGCTGGCGGACATCCAGGCGGATGACCGTCGAATCGACGTCCGGCGACGGCATAAAGGAGCCGCGCGATACCTGAAACAGCACCTGCGGCTGGCTGTAATACTGCACCGCGATGGACACAGCACCCACCTCGCGGCTGCCGGGAGCCGCACAAAGGCGCTGGGCTGCTTCCTTCTGCACCATCACCGTCAGTGAAACGATTGGCAGACGAGCTTCCAGCAGGCTCATGATGATGGGCGAGGTGATGTAGTAGGGCAGATTTGCGCAGACTGCTACCGGCATCCCGGCAAACTCCTCCCTGATCAGCTTGTGCAAATCCACCTTGAGGACATCCTCATTGACGATTTTGATGTTGTCAAATTCCGCGAGCGTTTCATCCAGGATGGGCAGCAGGCGGCTGTCGATCTCGATGCAGACCACCTTGTCCGCCCGGCGGGCAAGCTCTGCGGTCAACACACCGACGCCGGCTCCGATCTCAATCATTCCCCAGCCCGGCTGCGCATTTCCCGATTCTGCCATGCGCGGACAGACGGTAGGATTGATCAGAAAGTTTTGCCCCAGACCCTTGGAAAAGGAAAATCCGTGGCGGGTAAGCACATCCCGTATCACCGAGATGTTGGACAGGTTTTCCATGAAATGCTCCTTTCAGCTTTCAAAAATCGGTCGCTCATCCGACCCGGTTATCTTGCAGACGGTGCGCTGCCGGCTTCCTTTTCCAGCACCACCAGAAAATTGTGCGCACCCATCACCGTCAGCTTTGGCTCGATAATCTGTTTTAACCGCCAGCCGTTGTGCGATTCTGCGCTGACCACCTGTGCAATGATTTTAAATGGGGAAAATCCCTCCGGGTTCTCCTTGTTTTCCGGTGTGCTGGGTACCTCTACAAATTTATACTCGTACTTCTGCATGAAAATTTCCTCCTCTGAATTTTTACTTTGATTTATATTACAATATCAAACACCTAAATTGGACGGACCGAAGCCCTTTGGAAGCAGCTGTGCTAAGGTGTACGCCTGATACTGCTCGGGCGACGAGGCGCAGAAAACCAAAAAGCTGCGCGGGTCGCAAAATTCCATCATCACCTGACGGCAGACGCCGCAGGGGGTGGTAATCGGCAGCAGGTCGGCGTCCTTTCTTCCACCTGCCACCGCAATGCAGACAAACTCCCGTTTTCCCTCGGAAACCGCTTTAAAAAAGGCGGTCCGCTCGGCACAGACCGTCGGCGTATAGGCGGAAGATTCGATGTTGCAGCCGGTGTAGATGGTGCCGTCCTGACACAGCAGCGCTGCACCCACCGCAAAGCCGGAATACGGGCAGTAGGCATTTTCCCTTGCCTTGAGAGCAAGCTCGATCAATCGCTTTTCATACATCGTCCACACCTCCTTCGGATGAAACTATTATTTCAGCAGCTGCTGTAAAAAGGAGCTGCCCGCCTGCAATTTCCCGGGAAATGCCGGGTCAAAATATTCCCCGACGGTGGCAGCAAGGTCTGCAAAGCAGCTTCGGGTGGCTAAATCCACCCCTGCCCGAACCGATTTTCCGCAGCACAGCAGCGGGACATACTCCCGGCTGTGGTCGGTGGATGGGGTGGACGGGTCGCAGCCGTGGTCGGCGGTGATGAACAGCAGGTCCTCCTCGCGCAGCAATCCCAACAGCTGCCCAAGCTGGCTATCAAAGCGGCTGAGCGCCTGTGCGTAACCGACCGGGTCGTTGCGGTGACCGTACAGCATATCAAATTCCACCAGGTTGACAAAGCACAAGCCCTCAAAATCGCTGTTGCACAGCTCCAGCGTCCGCTGCATCCCTTCATCGTTGGAGTGGGTGACAATCTTTTGGCTGATGCCTTTGCCGGCAAATATATCCGAGATTTTTCCCACTCCGATGGTTTGCAGACCTGTCTTTTGCAGGCAGTCGAGCAGGGTGTCCTGCGGCGGCAGCAGAGAAAAATCCCTGCGGTTTGCCGTTCGGGTAAAATGCTCGGCATCCTCACCTACAAAGGGACGGGCGATGATCCTTCCCACTGCGTCCTCACCCTGCATGATCGAGCGGGCAATCCGGCAGTATTCATACAGCTGCTCGAGCGGAATCTTCTGCTCGTGGGCTGCAATCTGAAGGACGCTGTCCGCCGAGGTGTAGACAATCAGATCGCCGGTTTGCAGATGCTGTTCCCCGTAGTCGTGGATGACCTGTGTGCCGGAGTACGGACGGTTGCACAAAACTCCTCTGCCGGTGCGCTGTGTCAGCTGCTCGATGATTCGCTGCGGAAAGCCGTCGGGATAGGTCGGCATCGGCTTTTCGGAAACCAGCCCCATCAGCTCCCAGTGTCCGGTGGTGGTGTCCTTGCCTGCCGAACGCTCTGCCATCCTTCCAAAAGCTCCGGCAGGGCTTTGGCAGGGCTGTCCGACCTGTACGCCCTGGATGTTAAACAGTCCCAGCTGCTGCATCTGCGGCACGAAAAGCTTGCCGCTGGCAAAGCACGCTGCCAGCGTATCGCTGCCCTGGTCGCCGTAATTGGCTGCATCGGGAAGCGCTCCGATCCCAAAGCTGTCCAGCACGATGATAAATACTCGTTTCATATTTCTGCCTCCCTTGTTCTGCGTTGGCTACACCAGACCCAGCGCGACCTCCATCATCTGGGTAAAGGCATTCTGGCGCACCTGTGCCGAAACTGCTTCCCCGGTAAACGGGTTGTCCGAGATGGTCAGCAGGCACAGCGCCTTTTTGCCCGCGCGGGCAGCTTCCATGTACAGTGCAGCCGACTCCATCTCGACCGCCAGCACACCCATCTTCTGCCACTGCGGCAAGCCCTGCGACTCGTCGTAGAACCAGTCGGAGGTCAGCACCGTTCCCGCCTTGTAGGAAAATCCCTTTTGCTCGCAAAGCTGCGCCGCCTGACAGGCAAGGGAAAAATCTGCTGCCGGTGCAAAGTGTCCCGGCAGATGATACTGTGCAGCATAGTTGGAGGTGGTGCAGCTGGCTGCCGCAATGACGATGTCACCGATTTTCAGCGAAGGGTCGATGGCTCCTGCCGAGCCGATGCGGATGATGGTGTCCACCCCGTAAAGACAGAACAGCTCGTGGGAGTAAATGCCCATCGACGGCATTCCCATGCCGCTGCCCTGCACCGAAACGCGCTTGCCCCGGTAGCTGCCGGTGTAACCGAGCATCCCACGCACCTGATTGTAGCAGACAGCATCCTGCAAATAGGTTTCTGCCAGCAGCTTTGCCCGCAGCGGGTCGCCCGGCATCAGTACCGTTTTGGCAATGTCCCCTTGGTTTGCATTATTGTGAGGAGTAGGAACAGACATAAAAACACCCTTTCTGTAATGTACTGTATCCCTATTATACGCCAAAGTGCCGCAAAAGAAAAGCCGCTCTGCCTGATATGAGGAATGAACAAATTATAAAATTTTCTAAAAAGGTTGAAGCAGCCGTCAGGATTCGGTAAACTATTATCTATAATTCAAACTATTTTGCTTGTATCCATCTCTTTTATATAGAATTAAAAGCCAAACCAAATTTTGAGAGAGAAGATGTCCGGCTTTTTGTTGCCGGAAAAGGAGGAAGATTGTATGCAACGTATCAAATTGATGACCGACTCTGCGTCGGACCTGCCAAATGAGCTTGCACAGCAGCTTGGAATCGAAATCATTCCGTTCCCCATCGCGGTCGATGGAAAAGGCTACATGGAAGGGGTGGATTTTACCCCGCGGCAGTTTTATGACATCATGCAAAACGCCAAGGAAATCCCAACGACCTCGCAGATTCCGACCGTCACCTACTGCGAGCATTATTACAGCGCCTTTGAAAAGGGCTACACCGATGTCATCCTGGTGGGGATTTCATCGAGCGCTTCGGCAACCTTTCTGCGCGCGCAGGATGCTGTAGAGATGTTCTTTGAAAACTGCCCGCAGGCAAAGGGGAAATTTAACATCCACATTCTGGATTCCAAGACCTTTTCGCTGGGCTACGGCTACCCGATGATGCAGGCTGCGCGGCTGGTCCGCGAAGGCAAAACGGTTGAGCAGATTCTTGCCTATCTGACCGGCTGGCTGGACCGCATCGACCTGTACATCACCGCCTTCTCCTTTGAGTTCATCAAAAAGTCGGGACGCATCAGCTGTGCTTCCAGCATTGTCGGCGAAGCGCTGGGCATCCGACCGATCATCCGCATCCGCAAGGGAGAGATGAAAATTATCGCAAAGGTGCGCGGCAACAACGCCGTCGTACAGAAGATGGCACAGATTGCCCAGCAGCGCATTGCAGCGGATTCTCCGTTTTTGATGTTGGAAGGTACCCAACCTGGCGCCCGTGAGGAGATGGAACAGCTGATTGCCAAGAGCATCGGCAAAACCCCGGACTTTGTTTCGGATGTCGGCTGCGCAGTCGCTATCAACAGCGGTCCGAAGATGCTGGGCATCGGATTTTTGCTCAATGAAGGAGAGGAGTAATCCTCGTTGTCAACCCTAAGGGAGGAAGAGAAATATGAAACGAGTCGATAAAATCAACTATTATCTGGATATTGCACAGACCGTAGCCGCCAGAGGCACCTGCCTGCGGCGCAACTTTGGAGCCATCATCGTCAAGAACGATGAGATCATCTCCACCGGCTATGTCGGCGCACCCAGAGGCAGACAGAACTGCTGCGACCTGGGCTACTGCACCCGCGAAAAACTCAACGTCCCCAGAGGGGAGCGGTATGAGCTGTGCCGCTCGGTACACGCAGAAGCCAACGCCATCATCAGCGCACCCCGCTCGGAGATGATTGGCAGCACCCTGTACCTGGTGGGTCTGGAGTACAAGGACGGCAGTTATGTCGCCAACGCCAACCCCTGTGCGATGTGCAAACGACTGATTATCAATGCCGGCATCGAAAAGGTGGTTGTGCGGGACACTGCCACCACCTACCGTTTGATCGACGTCTATGAAAGCTGGGTCAACCAGGACGCTTCGATGGAGCAGATGGGATATTAACGCTTTTAAAAGAGCTGCCCTTTCATTGGGCAGCTCTTTTTTTAGTTGACGCAGAGGGCTACAGGAGTGTATAGTTAAGGTAACATAAAACAAAAGGAAGGATGACCCTTATGACCTCTAATCGACCTTTTTGCCGTGCGCTCAGCCTGCTGTGCGTCTGCCTGGTCCTGCTGCCCGCTCTGTTGAGCACCCCGGCTGCCGCTGCTTCCAAAAAGCGCATCCAGAGCTATCACTACCCCACCAACACCCTCATCGGAGAAAAGCTGCCCTACAACCAGCTTTCCGACGAAAAAGGCAACCCTGCCCAAATTGAAATCAAGGATGGTCAGTACACCTTGATTACCTATTGGGCAAGCTGGTGTCCCGACTGCCAGCAGGAGTTTGAACACCTGCCGCAGATGCTGCCGGTCCTCAAGGAATACGGCAATGTGCAGTGGTATCTGGTCAACCGCACCGACGGTGCAGACGAAACACTTGCCAGCGCCAGCAGCTACGCCAAGAAATACGGCATGGGTCTGCCGTCGCTGTACGATACCCAGTTAAAATTCCGCTATACACTGGGCATCAACTTTATCCCCACCACCATCCTGCTCAATCCACAGGGAGAGGTGGAGCTGATGATTCCCCGCATCTTAAAATCCGCCTCCGAGGTGCGCGCACTGCTCGATTATGCTGTCAACGCCGCTGCCAACGCCACAGCTGACTATGTAAAGAAAAATCTGATGCTTTCCGACGGCACAGTAAAAACAGCGGAAGCTTCCAAGCGCACCAGCTCTGCTGCCCAAAGCCTTTTGGCAGAGTACGCCTCCACCGCCTTTGACCGCGAGCTGCTCAACACCCAGCGCAACTGGCTTGCTGCCAACCAAACCACCGGCGATCTCGGCGATGACCTGCGGTTTTTGAAAGCCCTCTCCGCCCAAAAGGGCTATGAGGTGGATGCAATGGAGCTGGAGCAGCAGCTGATTGCCCGCTATTTCCCGGGAAATCAGCTCAGCGGCAAAGTTTCTTTGAGCGACCTAGACCCCTCGGCGCTGTCTGCCACCCACTCCCCGAAGCTGGCAGAGCAGGCGCTTTCTGTCATTGAAAAGGGCTTTATCGGCAGTGATTTTCCGCTGTACTACAATGAGTACAACGCCGACAAAAACAGCTATTCCGGTCAAACGGTCGATATGACCCAGTCGCTGATGACCATTTACCATCTGGCACAGAGCGGCAAAGTCAAGAAATCGACCCTCCAGTGGCTCAAAAATGCGGTGGAAGGCGACGGGATCCGCGCACGCTACACCACCGATGGCAAGGTCGTCGCAAAATACAACTATGAGATGCCTGCCCTCTATGGCTTGACCGCCCTGATTGCACTGGAAACCGGAGAAAAGAGCCTGTTCACCCAATCGCTTCTGCTGATGGAAAACAGCCGCACCTTCTCTTCCTCCGACAAAAACAACGGCGCCTTCACCACAAAAAATTCCGACAAGGCGTTCGACCAGTGTATCGCACTGCTGGTATATGCCAATATGTAAGCGAACCTATATCCCCAATCATTCAACGAGGAGTGTTTTCTATGATTATCGACGGCAATCCCATTGAAAAAGCTGCAATGGAGCAGTTCCACAAAGGCAACCGGCAGGAAGGACTGCACATTCAGGAGGAATTTGCCTCCCAGTTCCGCGAGGAGTACAAGGACAAGGACCACTGTCCCTGTAAAAAAGCCTGTCGTTACCACGGCAACTGCAAGGAGTGTGTTGCCATCCACCGCGCCCATCAGGAGCACGTTCCCAACTGTATGCGCGATTTGATCAATCAAAAGCTGCGCGCTCTGTCCGAACTGACCGAGCATACGCTGGCTTATCAGATTGAGCCGCCCAAAGAAGTGCTGCGAAGCGAATTTCTGACCGACGCCGAACCACAAAAATAAACTGCAAAAAGAGGCAGACAAAAGTCTGCCTCTTTTTATTTTGCCTTTTTGTCTGCTTACAGTGCAGGAAGGATCAGATAAATATACTTTTTCCCACTTTGATTGAGCATATTCTTTTTCCCATCCGGCGTACTGCTGCCGCTTTGCAGTACGGTAAAGCCTCCGCTTGTGATGCTGACCCCTTTGCTGCATCCCTGCGGAGTCATCACCGCCGAAAAGATGTGGTTTTCTCCCAGAGTAGTGACTGCATAATGCAGTCCTTCCCCGACCATAAACACAAACCCAAAACCAATCGGCTGTGCCACCGAAATGGTACGCTTTGTTGTCCCGTCGCCGGTGTAGCTCCCGATGAGATACCCCGGATTTTCCAACCGTTCCCTCTGCTGCTCGGTCAGATGCAACTGCGACTGGATGTGCTGCTGTATCTTCTCATCAAGCAGCCGATTGTCCGCATTAAAATCCTCCATCTTCGGCTTATCGCTCCCGACAAACTGATTGAGTCCCAGATAATTGGTCTTGTTACTGCTGGACATCCTGTCCCTCCTCTTCTTTTTCTTTCCACTGCTGCAATCCCATCATCTCCAGCTGTGACCAACTTTTGTCCATTGCATCCAGCTGTGCCCAACTTTTCCCCAGCTGCTCGAACTGAGAAAAATCCAAGCCGCCTGTCACAAATTCCGCCTCCAAATGGGCAGGCATCAGCGAATAAAATGCCTGCTTTGCCTCATCCAGACTCAGGTTGCTGTCAGCTATCTCATTTGCCTGGACCACCAGTGTCCCTGTTCCCGGTCTATCTTGGACGACTGCCCGGATTCCTGCCGCATCCAGCGCCTTTTCCAATCCTGACCGGTTAAAATCACTGGGAGCTATGCTCATCCTGCTGGCTGCGATCTCTCTGCGTCTTTCCAGCGGGATATTCGGATTGATGGGGATTCCCAGCATCCGCTCAAACTGCTCCAGCCGCTGCCGGCTGCAAGAGGAAATCAGCGCATCCGCACAAACTCTGCTTACCTGCTGCCGGAAAGGCTCCAGCACCGACAGATAGCTTTCCAGTTCCGCTCGAACCATCGACCCTGCTTCCAACCGGTAAAGCCGGAGCGAACGCATCCGCTCATAGATTCTTTTTCTGCAATCCACCCAATCCACCTCTTCTACTGTTTTGCCATGCGGCTGATCTTACAGTCAGACAGAGTAAAGATTTCCCCCGACAGCGGGTAAAGGTCCTGTGCCGGGAGCTTTACCCTACAATTTTCCACACCCTCGCAGGTAAAAATCTCCCGACAGACCAGCGCCGGAAATAGTCCCTGCCCTATCTTCTGGCGCTCCATCATCCTGCCGACCGCCTGCTGACACAGCGTACTGATGTCCTCAAAGCTGTATCCGTCCTCTACCGCTATCTCGACCTCGATCTGCTGCGGCTTTTCCTTTGCCTTTTCAATCGACAGGTCCACGTTGATTTCCTTGAGCTGACCGATTTCCTCCTGCATCTGCGCGATCAGCGCCTCGTTGACCCCGGCGCCGTGCAGCAGGATTCCCACCGTGTTCACTCCATTCACCCTCGGGATGACCTTGGCGCAGCGCACACCCGGATAGCTCATCGCCCGGTCGTAATAAAACGCCTGATTGGTCCCGTTGCTGACCTGCCGAAAACTGTCCAGCAGCCGTTGGCGCAGCGCTTCGTCCCCTTCGGCATCCTCGCCGGACAAAATCGCCTGCTCATTGTAAACCGCAGCAATCCCCTGCACCGGCGTCACCATGACCGTCAGACTGCCCGCTGCCACATTGCCGCTTTTGCCTGCGGTTTGGCAACGGACGACGCTTTTGACCTGCGTCTGCCCTGCCTGCAAAGTCACCGGCTGCACGGTCACATACCGGATGCTGCCCGACGGCACCGTCAGAAAAACGCCCTGCGGAATCACGATCGGCTCATCCGCCGCAGCCGTTCTGGAAAAGATCACCTCTCCCTGTGCCGCAATCGCCTTTCTTCGCTGCAATCCCTTCTGCTGTGCGTGCTGTTCCAGCGCCAAACCGGTCGCGGTCTGTGCAAACGCCTGCTTTTTCTCCTCTTCCAACTGCTGATACAGCAGCTCCAGCTGTTCTGCCAGGATGCGAAGGCGAACCCCGATGTCCGACGCTTCATCTGCCGGTATTCCAGTCAGCTCTTCATAACGCTGCTGCATCTTCTGTAAAAAATCCTGTGTCATCTTTGCTCCTTTTAAAAATTCATCCTCCACTCCACGACCGACCGCGCCAGCTGACCGTCCGCAAGGGTACATTCCAGCTCAAACTTTACCAACAGCTCGTCCGCCTGCGTGCCTTGCTTGCACCTGGCTGCAACGACCCGCACCTCCGGCATTTCCAGCAGCGCCTCCTGCGCATATTCCAATGCCAGCTGCTCCCGCTGCGCCGGCGCAGTCCTTCCCAAAGTGTGCAGCAGGCTTCCCAGCTGCGGATTCAGTACAAACTTCCCCTTTGGCACCGTCAGACGTACCATCGCCCGCTGTATCAACTGCTGTGCGCCGTCCACCTCCTGCAAAAAGCCCTGCCCGTTGCGGCTGTGATCCCCGTGCTGCAACAGAAGCTCCATCCCTATCCCTCCTGTTTCCATTCCCTGCCGTTGAGCAGCAGCCGTCCGTCCTTGCACAGTCGGATGCTGGCTCCGCCCGCCGAACGAATCAAAATTTCCCCTTCCTGCAACAGCTCTTCCTCTGCGGAAGGGTCGCTGACCGCACCCAGACAGACCTCTCCGCCCTGAGAACCCAGCACCAGCACCGGTGTCCCCTTCGGCGGCTTTGTGTAAATCCCATACGGTGCGCAGCGCTGCAATCGGCGGTATTCACAGCTGCCGACCACATACTGCTCCCCATGCTTTGCGCTCTCTGCCCGGACCCATCCGCTCTCCTTTTGCTGTGCACTTCTGCCTGTGCCCTTCTTTGCAATCCACATCCGCACCCCTCCTCATTCCAGAATCAGCAGGCTGCGCTCCCTGCCGTCCTCATACTGAAGCTCCTTGCTGATTAAACTTCCTGCACACCCACCCTCTGGAAGCTGCACGCGGACCCGGTCTCCCAGTTGCCAGTCCACCAGTTTCCCCAGCTCCAGCTCCCAGCGGATTCTGCCCTCCATCGACCGGTTCATCCGCCGCTGGGCGTCCGCTGTCGGACGCTCCCACTGTGCCGAAGGAATCAGGCAGCGCCTTCTTTGGATGGCAAGTCCCTGTGCCTGCGGGTTTTCGATTCTGGTGCTGTACCTGCCCCATTCGTCCCGCAGCAACACCTGTGAGATCACCTTTTCTCTGCGCACCACCCGGCTCAGGCGCAGCACCGCATCCTGCACACCGACCAGATGGCTTTGCTTGCCCGCCAGCCTTGCACTGACCCTGGACAGATGCACAAACGGCTGCTGTCCCAGCGCCTGGATACAGCCGTCTGAAAAAGCCTCCCACTCGCTGACTCCCTTGCCGACCCGAAAGTAGTTCAACGTCGCTGCTTGCGGCAGGTCGTTTTGAAATCCATAGGGCTTGATGTGTTTTTCAAACAGCTCCTGCAAGGTTACCCGGCTGTACTCCTGCGGGATGGCTTCGTTGTCCATCAGCACCGCTGCATCCGACCGTCCCCAAAGCTCGGTGTGGCATCCGGTCCCGTCAACAAAGGTTTTCTGGCGGTCGCAAAAGCCTCGAAACAGCCTTCTGCCGCCGCTCTGCACCTCGATGCGGACAACTTCCGCTTCCATTTGCTGCAAGCATCGCACCTTCAGGCTGTCTGCGGGCGTATCTGCCGAACAAACCCACGAGAACAGGGTCATTCCTCCGATTTGCTTGCGGCTGCCGTCAAGCAGCTCCACAAAAACGTTTAGCTCCATCCCTTTGCTTTCCTTTCTTCCACAAACCGGACCCGATACTCCACCAGCTCCTGCCCGCCGACTCCAACCATCTCCACCTCTTCCAGCACCGCCTGCATCGGCTCAAGACCTGCGCCGCTGAGCAGACCTGCGCCCTGTCCAGCCAGCTTCTGCAAAGCGCAAAACTGCTCCAGCGCATCGACTCCAAATAGTTCGCCCTCTCCCTCCACCACCGTCAGTCCGTTTCCCAGCAGCTGCAAATGCTCTCCCACACCGTAGCAGCAGCTTCGACTGACCTTCTGGCAGCGGCTGACCTTCAATCTGGCAGGATTATGGCGAAAAACATATTCCTTAAATCGCAGATTGGTCATCCAGCCATTCCTCCATCCTTGTCTGGTAGCGCCCGGAAAGCCGTTCCAGCTCGTCCGAAATCTCCTGCAACCCCGGTTGCTCCCACACCTGCTCCACAACCTGCCGCTCCTCGCGGTAGCTCACCTGTGGCTGCGCTTCCTCCTGCGGCTGCGCTTTGGGGTCCTGCTCCTGTTTTTTCTCCTCTTCCCGCTGCATTTCCCGGGAAATTTCCTGATACTTTCCTGCTCCTTCGTCCGGCAGCTCATCTTTCTGTCCTGTCATCCTCTTTAAAAGCGGCACAAAAAAGCTGCTGCGCAAAAACACATTCAGATTTTCCTGCATCTTTTCTTCCGGCATCATGCTCTCTCCTCAAATCGCTGCTGATACTGCTGTGCCAGTCGGGCGATCTGTCCCAGCTCCATCCGGTGCAGCAGCTCCACCGCGCTGTCAAACACCGGATATGCCCCCTCCTTCAGCGAAAAACGCAGCAGAGCGGCATTGTTTGCCACCGCCCACAGCTGTTCTCTGCGCGTCCGGTCCATCCCTTCACCGGCAAGCCCGCACAAAAACGCAAATGCCCGACCTGCCTCCTGCCCTAGCTGCACCTCCTGTGCCGCGCTCAATCTGCACACCTTCATCCCTGTCCTCCTATATCTTGATCCGTCTGCTGGCAACCAGACTCACCTTCTCCAAAACGACCTCTCCCACCGACGCCGACTGGGTGATGTCCGACCACTCGCACCCCGAATAGATGATTTTGCAGTCCGGCTGCACGATTACCAGGTTAAATCCGCTCAGCTCATAAAAGTCCACCCCTTGCGCCCGGCACAGGCAGACGCGGGACAGCTCGATCCAGTGCTGCACCCGACCGCCCACCGTGCCGACCGGCTCACTGCTTCCAAACGCCTCCACATACCGGCTCTGGCGGGAGGATTTCACCCGGTAGCTCTGCGCCGCTGCAACCTTGGTGCCGTTGACCTCGATGTAAATATCCGCACTGGTCGGAATTGAAACTAACGCCATCCTCTTCCCTCCTTAAATCGAGATATGCGCCGTCAGATAAATACGGCTGAACACCGCTGCCAGATCAAACTCCAGCTCCACCACGCACACCGAAGGGTCCTCCTTCTGCACATAGGCGACCGGCGGCTCAAAGGAGGTGATCAGCCCCTGCTGCTTCTTTTCGTCCAGCACCACCGCCGCCTGTGAAACCACGCTGTCCTGCGAAAATCCCACCCGCTTGCCCTTGAGCATCTCGGACAGTCGTTCCCGCACCGCGCGGATGATTTCATCAATCATCATCACCACGTTCACCGAGCTAAAGGTCCTGTCCTCCTCGTTTCCGGTGCGGGTACGGGTGGTCACACAGCGGATACATTCTGCCTGACCGTCTGCCATCTCCAGCACCGTCACACCGTCTCCCAGCAGCGTTTCGATCTCCTGCTCGCTCAATGGTTCCAGCTGTTCGATGCCCTCCAGCGGTCGGGAGTGGTAACTGTCCATCGCTTCCCCCACCGCCAGCATCGCTGCCACCGCCGCTGCACAGACAGTCAGGGATTCCTCCTTCATCCCTGCTTTCTGGCAGCAGAGCACCATCCGTTCACAGTTGAGTGATTTTGCTGTCTGCGCCGCCTGCTCCTTTGCAACACAGCCGACCGCCAGCCGCTCCCGCTCATTCTGCGAAGCCAGCTCCACCTGCTCCTTTAGCTTGTGCAAAACCTCCGGCTTTGTGCTGTCGCACAGGATGACCCCACCTCGTTTGATTTCGCACAGCTTGCGCAGCGCGCCCTCATACAGCTCCTCTCCTGCCTGACTGCCGTCCACCGTCAGCGGCACCGCATAGACTCCGCTCACACCGACATTCAGCAGCATCCTGCACACCCTGCAAAATTCCTTTCCGGCACCCTGCGGTTCAAAAAACTCCTCCAGCTGCCCCAAACTTTTCAGCTGCACCACGCCGCCCGCAGGCAGGCTTTTCCCTTCTCGAACCTTGGCTGCTCCACAGTAAAAAGCATACCGGTCCTGCATCACCCTCCTGCGGCTGATGACATCATACTCCGAGTACACCCCCGGACGATAACTCCTGCTCATTCCTACACCCCTTTTCTGACCACGCGCACCTGCTCCGGTATCGGCTGGGACGCTTCTCCTGTGCTGCCGCTGATTAAGAATTTACAGCACAGCTTCACCGGCAGCACCACGCCTCCCCAGTCCTTCTGCCACACCGCTTCGCCGCACTCGATCTGCTCGGCTCCCAGCTTATCGGAGAACAACAGTCGCTGCGCACACCTTTCCCACAGCCGCCAGCACTCCTCCCCGCTCGGACAGCAGAAGCTAATTTTCATCCAGACCTGCGCCTGCCTGCCCAGCGGCTGATCCTCTTCCCCGTAAAAGCTCTGCATCCCCAGCGGCTGCATCAGTACCTTCTGGATTGCCACCACCGCCAGCTTCTGTCTTTGCGGTCTGGCTCGAAGCTGCTGAGGATATGCCCCCAGCACCTCCATTTGCGCATCGCCGCGCAGCAGTTCCTGCTTGACCAGCTCGATCATCTGCGAAAACTCGTTCATCCTCTTCCCTCCTGAACCGGCACCGCCAGTCCCCACAGGTAGACCGGCTTTCCGTTCCAGCAAACCTTCTCCACCCGCTCCAAAATAAACTTCTCTTCGGCTTTACCCACACACCTGCGCACAAACTGCGCTCCTTCTCTCACCAGCTGCTCCTCACAGGGTGCCAGCAGCAGCCATCGTCCCTGCCGCACCATTCCCGAAGCGCCTCCTTCGGTCCTTGCCGCCCTCTCCCGCAGGGGATTTAGGTATGCTTTTAAAACTACACTTCCTTCTGCCTGCAAAAATTCCAGCCTGCATCCGCAGCGCTCGATGGCAGAAGCGATCATCTGTTCCGGCTGCATACGTCCACCCCCTGCACACAAACGCCGGCGCTGTCCAGCAGGTCGCCCACCATCTCCAGCACCATCGCCTCCGACTGCTGTCCGCTGCCCGCTGTCAGCGAGATGTCCCCCACCTTGATGCCGCTGTACACCTCTCCCTGCATCCTCTGCAAACGATAGTATGCCAGCGCTGCACAGGCAAGGCTGAGCCGCTCCCTGTGTTCCTGCGGCTGCACCGCCGGGCGCAGCCGCCTGCACAGCTCTTCCCAGCAGCCCAGCACCAGTGGCTTCCAGCCCTCTGCTTGCTGTTCATCCAGTCCGCTGACCAGACAAAAATCCTTCATCAACTGCTTTTCATCCATCGCTTCTCTCCGTTATGCCAGCACCTTGACCGCATCCGGGAAGATTTTGGAAAATCCCGCAATGGAGGTCACCGCTGCTCGCTCCATCTGGCAGTCGATCAGCTTGTCATACTCCACGTTGATGCCGCCTGCCTGCACCATCTCCAGCGCATATCGTCTGTCCAGACCGATGATGGTTCCCTTTGGCACCGCCGAAGAAACAAACAGCTTTGCACCCAGCGGGGTGGAAAGGCAGCCGGTCGCCTGGAAGTTCAGTCCCGTCTTCGGGTCCTGTAACTCCGGCACCTGCAACAGCTTGAGCATCATGTCGTGGGATGCCAGCATCACATTCATCTGATATTCCCCAAAGCTTCCCCACAGGTTCAGCAGGTCCTGATAGGTCAACTTGTCACTCTGTGCCAGCTGCACCTTTTCCGCCGGATTGCTATTGCCGTCGCCGTTGATCAGCACATCCACCGCATCCTCCAGCTGCGCCCTGCCGATGCAGGAACCAATCTGCTTGAGTGCCACCGTAAACAGGTCCAGTCGCTGAAACTTGATTGCTTCATAGGAAGCCACCATCATTCTGCCGCGCTTTTTCAGTCGGATCAGGCTTTCCTTGAGTCGGATAGAGGTTTCTGGGATAAATCCGCCCTCCTCCACCACCGACGGCTTCTGGCTCTCCCAATCCGGGTCGGAGGCAATGGCGCGGTAGTCCATCCCTTCGATCTGGGTCTGCGCCGCACAGATTTCCTCCAGGATGTGATTGCCGTCCACACCCTGCTTGACCGCTCTTGCTACATACTCAGGAAAGAGGGCTGCGCTGTCCGAGGTCGCAAAAAATTTCTGCAAACGGTCGCTGTCCTGACCGGACACCTTGATGTCAAATCGCTTGAGCTGTCGCTGGAACGCATCGTAACCGGCAAGCTCGGTGCCCCTGTACTGCTCGGAAGGATCCAGACGCTCCAGACATTTGGAAAAACCCTCTCCGCTTTTGTAAAAATCCTTGGAAATCGCGATATTCTGATAGTTATACTTCATCTTAAAAACTCCTTTTGCAAACTCTGATTTTTCTGCCTCTAAAACAGGATACCGACGCTTTTGTTGACCGTATCCACCTCGGTCACCAGCACCTCCCCGCCGCTTTCGTTCAGCACCGCATCCGCGTTGGCATCTGCCTGCATCTTGGCAAAACCCACCGCAGGCGCATTCCCCGAGTAGCCCAGCACCGCAAAACCGCCTGTCTGCACCAGCGCATACCCATCTCGGATTGCGTGCGCAACACCTACAAATCGTTTGTTAACCGCCTTCTCTACTGTGTTGTTGCCGCCCATTGCCACCAGGTCCCCTGCTTTCAGCTCCCCCTTGACCAGCATGGTCACATATTTGCTGTTATATCCCTGTAAGCTTACACCCTTCATCCTTCTACCATCCTCTCTAAATGACAAATCCGTCCTCTGCCCTGCCGCTCTGCGCTCTTCTGCCCGCCAGCTGCGGCTGCTCCATTGTCTGTCGGTTGTCGATCAGCTTTCCCAGCGCCTTCATCTGGCGGATGGAAAGCAGCTCCAGCACCTCCCATAGTTCCTCGCTGGCACGCTCGTCCATCTGCTCCCCTGCTGCCTTTTGCAGCAGCTCCTTTCGTGCCATCCTTCTGGCATCCTCGCAGTCCTCCATCAGATTTTTCATCATCCTCTTCATTTGGCAGGCTTCCTCCCGGTCAATCCACATCCCGCTGCCCTCTTCGCCTGCCTGCCACAGTTTCTGCACCGTCCTCTGCTGGCTCTCCAGACGGCTTTCCTTGACTACGCCCGCCTGACGCTGCGCAGGCACCGCAACAAACGACCATTCGTAGGCATCCTCTGCCCCGTGCAGAACGGTGTGGCACAGCCTTCCTTCATACCATTCCCCCTTTCGATGTCCGCAATCCTGCAACGTCCGCTCGCTCTGGCAGATGGAGCATCTGCTTTCCCTGATGCTGCACCCCACGCTGACTTCCTTCTTGATGCCCGCCTCAATTTCCAGAATCAGATCGCGGTTGGACTCGGTACGCACCATGTACGCTTTTGCCACCACTGCGCAGTACGGTTCTCCCAGCAGATTGGTTTTTCCCGGGAAATACTCCACCTGCGCCTGATAGATTCTTGCCAGCTGGTTGGCTGTCTTTGGCTGATGGTCGCAGATTCCCGTTTTCCCCACAAACATCCTCGCCAGCTGCTCCAGCGTCTCCTCATCAAACCGCTCCATCTGTCGGTCCACATCATTGTCGCACAACACCACCCGAAAGCAGTACAGCTCCTCCTGGCTAAATTCCCTTCTGGTCAGCCGGTTGATCTGCTCCAGATCCTCCTGCCCGACCGTCACCTGACGATTGACCAGGTTCCCTTTCTTTTCACACTTCATCTTGCTCCCCCTCCTGCTGTCTGTCCCTTTGGTTGATTTTTGCCTCGATCTCTTTTGCCTGCATATCCAGCAGTTTGGCTCTTGCCTGCTCCACCTCGTCGGCAATGCTGATATGCTTCCACTTCACCTGCACCTTTCCGCCCAGTCCCGTCTGCTCCAGATGATACCTGCAAATGCGCAGGATCACCGGTGTCAGCAGTGCACGATAACTTTCCAGCTCGCTTGCCAAAATTTCCGACTGCTGCTGGCTCATCCGCTCGGTGGTGGACCAGCTCAGCCCCAGAATAAACGGCGGCAGTCCCAGCTTTGCAACGATCTGCTCGAGCATCTGCCGCACCGGCACCTGCGTATCCAACGCCTGATTGTCTGCGCCGATGACCTTGATGTCCACATCGCCCACCGCCACAAAATCCTTGACCTGACCGCTCTCCCGCATGGTGTCCGCCCACTGACTTGCCATCTGCTGCGCAATCTCTCTGGCATACGCTCCGTCCACCCCGCCTTGCGGCTTGTAGGTCACCGCAAAGCGAAGGTTTCCCATCCGCTCAAAGTTCTGCCCGATTGCCTGATAGATGTTCAGCAGCACCGAGGAAACAAACGGCAGCCCCTCCAGCAGCGACCTGCCCTGCACGCTCCCCGCCTTTGGGTTCAGCGCTGTGTACAGCACCCGCTCGGGATGAGCAAGCTCCACCGCTTCCCCCATCCGACTGTTGGCAAACAGCTTCACATCCAGCGGATTCTCCCCCTGTCGAATCAGGATGTTTTCCAGCGGCACATTGTACAGCGCTGCGATTCCCTCCCCTTCACAGAAGGGCACCATCTCCCCCACCGCATTGCCGTAGGTCAGCAGGTCGTCCAGATAGCTATGCAGAAACTGCCGCAGTCCGCTTCCTCCTGCGCCCACCGGCACCTGACTGCACCATCGCCTCAGCTCCTCCTGCGCCTGCCGGTTGGAGCATTCCAGTTCAAAATCCCCCACCAGACGAATGATTTTCCCGATGGCTGCATCCACCAGCGGCACCGCCTGCCGGATCTGCTCAAACAGCCTGCGCTGTGCCTCGCTGCCCAGTCCCTGCGCCATCCGGCTTTCCAATAACCCCGATTGCACGCTCTGCGCACAAAACTGCACCGGCGGGCAATCCTTCTTCTTTTTCTCTCTCCTACCCAATCCCCAGGACATCCTCTCTACCTCTTCTTGCTCTCATTTCTTTGCTGTGACAACGCAAAAAAGCCCTCCTTTCTTGCCCCAAACTGTCCCATCACAAAATATCGGATATCATCCATCGCATGGTCGTTTTCCTTCACAGGGAGCTCCCTTCCCTGCTCCTCGCTCCAGCGATAGACCCCAAATTCCCGGATGCTGTCGGCACACCCACTGCAAAACCGGATCCTTCCCTCATTGAGCATCGCCGCTGTCAGCTGGATGCCCTCCAGCACCCCGTTCTTTGCCGGCTCCACCCAATATCGCCCGTGCCGCCGGATGCACGCAATAAAGCTGGCTGCACTCGGGTCCACAATGACCCGCTCAATCTTCCGATTTCCGCACAGCCTTTCCAGCTGTTCATAATGCTCCTCATCGGTCCTGCACGCTCCCTCTCTGCGCGCATCGTAGTAGTATTCTGCCAGGCGGTACCACCTTCCCCCCTGCTCTCCCCACAGTCCCATCGAGCAGGGATTCACCGTTCCATAGTCGCAGGATACACAAAACCGCTCGCAATCCGGCGCCTGCTGTACAATATGACGCTCTAAAGAAAACATCGGATACACCAGCCCCTGTACATCCACCCACTCCCCTTGGATAAATCTGCGGTAAAAGCTCCCGCTGTACAGCAGCTCATACCGCTTCCTCACCCGCTTGGAAAGAGCCGGGTTGTCCTCCATCAGAAAGTGCAGATAATACAGTTTCTTCTGCTTCTTCCTTTGGAGCCATTCTCGGTAAAACCAATGCCCCGGTCCCTCCGGGTTGCAGTTAAACCAGAATCGGCTCCCCTCCACCGAGCATCGCGCCACTGCCTGCTCCACAAACTCCCGATTCTGCAAGGCAACCTCGTCAAACAACACGCCGGCAAGGGTCATTCCCTGAATCAAAGAGGCGCTTGCGGCATCCTTGCCCGAAAACAGATAATACCGGTTGCACACCCGCCCGCAGCGCAGCTCCACATAATTTTTGCTCACCTTCTCGCTGTATGCAAACCCCATCTCCTCCAGTGTTCCCCGCACTACTGACAAAAGGTTCCTGCGCACGCCGGAGATGGTCTTTCCGCACAACGCAAAGCTCTGCCCGTTAAAGCAGCTCATGCTCCACGCAAAAAAGGAAATCGCCATACACAAGGTCTTGCCGCTGCGCACCGCGCCATCGCAGATGATTCCGTCATACCGGCTCGTTCTCCTCTCCGGCAGCCACCAGCTCAACAGCTCCATCTGTTTTCTGCTAAAGCTCTTCACCCTGCTCCTCCTCCGAAAGCTTCTGCGCGCCCTGCTGCAGCGCCTCCAGCACACCGCCAAAGCTCCTGCCCTGCCCCTGCTTCTCCTGTTCGTTCAGCTTGAGCAGCAGCTCGCACGCCTTCAGCTTGTCCCAGAACTGATATTCTGCCGCTTTTGCGCTTCCCACTTTACTGGTCAAAAACCCATCGAACACCGGTTTCCCTTCTTCATCGCACGCCGCCTGCCCAAACAGCAGCCTTGTCAGCCCCAGCTTTGCAATTTCCCCTGCGCTCTCCTTCCCCAGATTCCTGCGCAGTCTGCGCACCTCCCGCTGCACCTCCCGGTCGTTCATCAGTAGCACCCCTTTTTCCACTCCCGCTTTTTGGGCAGCAAGGTTCGGGTCGCGCAGCACAAAATACCAGTAAGCAAACTCCTTTTTCTGTTCCTCCAGATTGCTTCCTCCTTTCCCCAATCATCCAAAGTCCCTTTTCACCCATCCCCCTTTTCCCCTCAAAAATTGCATTTATATATGCAACCACCCCTCTTTTTTAAAAATTTTTATAAAAAAACTGCCCGCCTATGCGGACAGTCCCTCTGTTCTGGTTTCCTATATTCTTCTTTTTCTTCCCATTTTCTGTTTTACCTGCCCTTTTCGCAAAAAAGGGCAGCCCCCTCTTCGGGAAGCTGCCCTTACTATTAGTCCAGGATATAAATATTTACATTTCGCTTGCCATTTAAACAGCTTTCTAAAAAAGTGTCATAGTACAGGTCCACATCAATTACATCGTTCATCAGACCCACTCCGGTATCGGCTGCCNAATTACATCGTTCATCAGCCCCCCCCCGGTATCGGCTGCCACAGCAAAACCGTATACAAAGCTGTTATCTGCGCTGGTAATATACATTTTGGTTCCATACGGGATTTCTCCCGGATGCACCGCAACATATCCTGCCGATAATCCCTGACCGGAAGCGCCGCGCGCACCGCCTTCCACATTATATCCGGCTGCCACCTGGTTGGTCAGCAGCTTGCTGTACTCGGTCGGAACTCCATTTTCATCCAGCTCAATGCCAAAATCCAGTGGAGATACCGCCTTTCCTTCCACACCAGTCAAAGTAATTTCCGTCACCGGCTGCTGGTGGATTTGCTCGTCGATTACCTTCTTCTTCCGAATTTCCCGACCCACCATTCTCTGTTCATAGGTCACCGTCTTTTTGCCATCGCTTCCGCTCTGCACCAGCTTGGTCTTGCCGGGAGCCAGCAGAGAGGTCTCGCGGTTGATTACCTCATGCTCGATGACCTGGTCCTCCACCACCGTCTTGACCGTCACAGCGCCGTCTCTTCCTGCGGCACCCAGAAAACGCTTCGGCTCATCCTCGTCCTCATCGTCCTGTGTCTGCTGTTCCTGTTCCTCTTCCTCCGACAAAACATCCGCTCTGCCTTTTTCTTCCTCCAGCAGTATGCGGGTCTGTCTGATGCTGGTTCCGGTAAATTTATCGGTGTCCAGCGAGGCGGACAAAGTATCGCCCGATGCACGGATTGTCTGTGCAATGCTCATCTCTGCCACTGTTTTATCTGTATTACCTGTTCGGGTCAATCCCCAAAAGATTACCGCTGCCATCGCAACAGAAAGCATAGCGGCAACAGCCATCTTCCCCCAACGGTCGATGCTGTGTGCTTTTGTTCTGAAGTTTTGCATAAAGTTCTCCTTTGTTCTAAAAATTGCAATCTGCAAAATTTTCCTGCTCCTTTGTATTTTAGCAGGGTCGATGTCATTATATTCATCTTCACTTTCGCTGTCAAGAAAATCCCCTTTGTAAAAATCTTGTCGGAAGTTTCACTATTTTAAAAACTTTCCGTAAAAATTTGTGCAATTTTAAATTTATCTCCCCTGTTTTTAATAATTTTTTATCTAAATTGTCTCAAATTTCTCCCCTGCGCGCAGATTTATAAAATATATAAAAATTTTCTTTTTTATCCGCTCAATTTTGTGCTTTTTACCTTGCATTTTTTAACATTTATTCTATTGCTTGCTTACTCTTTCAAGCCAAAAACTACTGCTCGCTGCATCTCTTTGCTCTTCTTTTCCTATTTATCTATCCAATCGCCTAAACACAAAAGAACAGCGACAGCACTAAAATCTCCTGCTGTCGCTGTTCTTTTTATCTTACAGTCCAAGATCAAAGGAATCCTTTCTCTTACAGAACACGGATGTCGCCCGAGCTGCTGATGAATTCCCCTCTGATATACCGCTCTGGATCCTTCTCCCATTCCACACCGGAATCATTCAGGTTGACCTGCCCATAGATCCGACTGCTCCCCGAAACGGTTCTGACCTTCGCCTGCAACTCCTTGTCCTTGCGGTTCAAACGGACGTCAATGTCCCCGCTGCTGGTTTTGATGCGGCTGTTCTGTGCGTAATAATCGCCCTCCACACCGCCGCTGCTGCTGAGAACCTCCAGCCTCCAGCTGCTCCACTTCGCTTCCCGACAGCTCCACATCACCGCTGGAGGTTTCTGCCTTCCATTTTTCTCCCCGCACGCCGTCCAGCTCGATGTCCCCGCTGACGCTTGTAAGCTCGACCTTCTGTCCATTGAGATGTGTCAATTCTATATCTCCGCTGACGGTACGCAGCTGTGCCTGCTGCACCTGACCATCCTGCCAGCTTATATCGCCGCTGCTGTTCTGCAAAACCATCTCGCTCACATTGACCTGTTCCAGCCGAATATCGCCGCTGCTTGCTTTGATGACCGACTCTTCCGCCACCATCTGTGTGATTTGGATGTCCCCGCTCGTGGTTTCCAGCTCGACCGCCCGGCTGTTGAGCTTATCCAGCTTCAAATCTCCGCTGGTCGTCTTTCCATGCAAAAATTCGATTCTTTCCGGCAGCTCCACCATCAGCTTCGGTGTCGGATTGCGCATCATCCGCAGCAAAGATGCCAAATCCAAACTCGGTTGCTTCTTCATCGGTTTTTTCTCGTTTACCATGTAGGTGTCCCCTTCCACCTGTTCCTCCAGATACTGTGAAAGTTCCTCCCCGCTTTGCAGGTAAACATGCAGTTCTCCATCACAGGAGCGGGAAATCTCCGCATCCATCGAAAACAGGTTCAGCTGCACCTTGCTGATTCCGCTGTACTGCACCGGCTCAATGGCGGTCACCGGCTTTGGCAGAGGTCTTTCTTCCTTCTTAAACTCCACCTCATCGCCCATCTCCCGCAGCAGCTCCTCGATGTCGCCCAATTCGCGGCAAATTTCCTCCTCGCTTCTTCCGCTTTTCAGCCCTGCCTCAAAATGTTCCTCATAGCTTTCCAAAATCTCTTGCACGAATCCCTGCTCATATCCTTCCAGCGCTCTGCTCAGCTGCTGCATATATTCTCGTTTTGTCATCACTTTTCCTCCTTACCAAATCAATCGGTCGACCGCTGCCGTAAATTCTTTCCATTCGCTGCGCAGCGCCTGCTGATATTCCAGCCCTTTTTCTGTCAGATGATAATACTTCCTTGCCGGACGCCCGTCGCTCTCCACCGAGTAGGTTTCCACATATTCGTCGTCATTGAGCCGTTTGAGAATCAGGTACAGGGTGCCGGTTGCCAGCTCCATTTCCCGGGAAATTGTTTCGGTCAATTCATATCCATACTTGTCCGCTTTCCGCAACTGGGACAGTACACACAGTTCCAATGCTCCTTTTTTAAATTGGGTGTTCATCTGCTGCCTCCTTTCTCTTTTACCTGTCTTGTTTTGTTGTATATATAATACTGCATACTATTCTTTATTGCAATATATAAAGCATACAAAGATATGTTCTTTTTTTATCCAATCTCTCCAAAGGCGCAAAAAACAGCCGCCCATCGGACAGCTGTTCCTCTTCTTTTCTTATTTCACACAAAATATAGGATAGGTTCTACTATTTGTATTATCGCATCTCCCGCAGACGGCGCTGCTGATACTTCACCGCAGCCATCGAACCGACCTGCCGCAGCAGCACTCCATTGCGAAATCCACCATACACTCCGATGACCGGTGTTCCCTGCACCAACTTGCCCGCCAGCGCTGCACTGCACAAGGCGTGCGATGCCCGCTTCTTCGCCTGTTCGCGTGAGATGGACAGTTCTTCCCCCGTCCTTGCCTTCTGCCGCATCTCCTGTGCAATCCGGTCTGCATCCGCACTCGCCTGTCTGCGCTGCGCCTCGTCACCCACCGCTGCACAGATCAACAGCATCTGGTAAATTTGTTCCGGTTGAGTATCGTATGGATACCCAAAGCGCAGTGAAATTTCAAACAGCGTCTTGAACACCGCTCCCAAAAAGATGGGGACATCCGGCAATCCGATGCCCAACGCACCCATTAGTCCCCCCTGCACCGAAGAAAACGCCATGTTGGCTCCTGCGCGACCTGCCGCCTTGCATCCCAGTTTATACAGCTCCCAGCCGGACAGCGGCTTCTGCGCAAATTGCAGATAATCTTCCCGCAGCTTTTCTTCGCTGCACAGCTTGCCAATCCAGCGGCTGCCCTTCTCCAGCACCACCTCAAAGCTCTTCTCAAAGGCTTTTTCCAGCAGCTCGGTCGATTTCTCCGCCGCAGCCTGCGCGCCGTCCGAAAACTTTTCCGGCACCTTTTCCCGCAGCTTTTCGCGGACCGGTGCAGTCAGTTCGCCCGCCTTCTGCGCAATCAAAGAAGGGTTTCTCTCCTCCAGCAGCTTTTCTTCCTTTTTATCCAGCTTTTTTAAGCAGCGCAGCTGCACCCTTTGCTTTCTTTTTTGTTCTCGGTCCATGCTGCGCTCCTCCTTATTCTCTCAATCAGCTATTCATTCAGCAGGATATACTCCTGCACCCGATGGCAAAGCTTTAGCTCCACGTTGGCATCCAGATAGGTCCCGTCCTCGCGGTACTCCTCGGTGTAGACCTTGCCGGTCTGCCGAATCTCCCCAATCAGCCCGCTTTTGTCGTATGGAATCAACAGATGCAGGTGCTGGTGGGTCTGCGGCAGATTCAGCGCAACCTTCTCCAGCAGTTTTTCCAGTCCCATGCCGGTTTTGGCAGAGATGGCTGCTGTCTTGCGGTCCAAAGTCAGCGGCAGCTCCGGCAGCTTGTCGCACTTGTTCAGCACCGTCAGCACCGGAACATTTTCCGCGCCCAGCTCCTTGAGCAGTCCGGTGGTGACCTCCAGCTGCTGGTCAAACTCCGGCGAGGAAACATCGCAGACGTTCAGCACAAGGTCCGCGTCGGCTGCCTCCTCCAAAGTGGAGTGGAACGCCTGCACCAGCTGGTGCGGCAGACGGCTGACCAGACCGACTGTATCAATCAGCATCACCCTGCGCCCGTCCGGCAGGTCGAGCGCGCGGGAGGTCGGGTCCAGCGTCGCAAACAGCATATCCTTTGCCAGCACGCCCGCATCGGTCAGGGTGTTGAGCAGGGTGGATTTGCCCACGTTGGTGTAGCCCACGATGGCAATCGTCACCACGTCGTCCTTCTTCCTGCGCTGGCGCAGCAAGCCGCGGCGTTTTTCCAATGCCTCCAGCTCCTCTTCCAGCGCGTGTATCCTGCGGCGGATGTGTCGGCGGTCACTTTCCAGCTTGCTTTCGCCGGGACCGCGGGTGCCGATGCCGCCGCCCAGACGGGAAAGGCTGGTGCCCTGTCCTGCCAGACGCGGCAGACGGTACTTCAGCTGCGCCAGCTCCACCTGTAACCTGCCCTCGCTGGTTTTTGCACGCTGGGCAAAGATGTCCAGAATCAGGGTGGTGCGGTCGATTACAGCCGCGCCCAGGGCGTTTTCCAGATTCTTCTGCTGGGCAGGCGAAAGCTCGTGGTCAAAGATGACCAGCTCCACCTGGCTGTTCTGCACAAATTCCGCCAGCTCCTCCACCCTGCCGCTGCCCATCAGGGTCGCCGGGTCGGGACGGTCCTTTTTCTGGATGACCCTGCCCATCACCTTGGCGCCCGCAGACTTTGCCAGCTCCTCCAGCTCATCCATCGAGCGCTGTGCATCATACTCTCCGGTATCAATGGCAGCCAGCACTGCCGTCTGCTCTTCCTGTTTGTTCTCGTACATTCTATGCCTCCCGGTCGTTTGGTATCCCTTTACTTGATTGCCTTGTCCATCGCCTTGACCAGCTGTCCCGACAGCTCCGCCGAAGCCTGCCGCGCCACCGAAATGATGGCGTACAGTCCCTTTTCCACATCCTGTGCGGTGCTCAAACCAAAGTGGTTGCGGCTGCGCGCCTTGGAATATCGCCGAATCATCCGCTTGACCTGCTCGCTCTGGTCCTCGGTGAATGCCTGTTCGCCGCGGCGCAGCTGCTCGAGCACCTGTGCGCAGTCCTCCTTGAGCTGAGAAAGCTCCTCGAGCGCCTGTTTGCGAAAGCGGCTCACCATCTCCCGCTCGTCCTTGGGGTCCAAAAACTTCATCTCGACGATGGAAGCCTCTCCCCCCATCTCCAAAATCTTTGCCTGCAAATGTTTGAGCTTGGTATAGCTTTGCCGGTTGTACGGCAGGATAGCAACACCCTGTTTAAAATATTCCGCGCCGTACTCCTTGAGCTTGCGCCAGATGTACACGCGGTTTTTGGACGGATTGACCGGCACACTGTACCCCAGCGCCAGCCAGCGGATCGGTTCTGCCATGCGGCACCCTCCCTTGCAACATCTATTACATTTATTTTACCTGTTCCCACCCATACAGTCAAGGGTTGAGCCGCACAAAAGCGGCAACAAAAAAGTCCCCTGCGGGTGGAGCCGCAGAGGACCGCCGCCGCTGTTGAGTGGNAGGACCGCCTCCGCTGATGAGTGGCAGCAAAAATGATTTAGGATTCGCGGCGGTTCGGAGCTGTCCCCTCCCACCACGGTATGTGCGGAGAAACTCTCCGCACTTCTATTTGTGGGGAAGTTTCCCCACACTCCTCTTTGTGGAGTACGCCAAGACTCTGCCTTGGCGTTGCGCCCCACACCCGCACTGACTTTTCTTATACGAGAAAAGTCAGCAAAAGCGTATGCAAGGGGCAACCCC
>FR880288.1:34048-34209 GCA_000435195.1 Clostridium sp. CAG:169
CAGCAAGGGGGAACGTGCCCCTTAGGGCACTGTGGGGGAAGTCGACACCGCGAAGCGGTGACGTTCCCCCCAGAGGAGATTTTCAAGAGGACCCTTCCTCTTGAAAACGCTTTTGGTTACTTTTATCGTTTCATAAAAGTAACAAATAAAACGCCGCAGCG
>FR880289.1:0-247 GCA_000435195.1 Clostridium sp. CAG:169
GGTCTGGGACACGCCATCTGCGACGTGGACACCGGTCAGCTGATGCCGCTTTCACAAGGGGAGATCGTGGAGGCTTCCATCATCGGTGTACACGCAGGAAAATCGGGCAGTCCCGGACAGCTACAGGGTGCCTTTGTTGCCAACCGTTCCATCGGTTCTCTGTACACAAACAGCTACAACGGTGTTTACGGACGGCTGATGAACCAGCCGGTCGACGCGCAGACCATTCCGATGGCACAGTGTCAGG
>FR880289.1:295-3775 GCA_000435195.1 Clostridium sp. CAG:169
AAGATTTTGACCACCGTATCCGGGCAAAAGCCGCAGCTGTTTGACGCCTGCATTGAAAAAATCAGCCTGTCACAGGACGAACCGACCAAGAACATGGTTCTTCGCATCACTGACCCGGACCTGCTGGAATTGTCCGGCGGCATCGTGCAGGGCATGAGCGGCTCTCCCATCATCCAGGACGGTATGCTGGTGGGTGCTGTGACCCATGTGTTTGTCAACGACCCGACCCGCGGGTATGGCATCTTTGCCGAAAATATGGACAACACTCTGCTGACCGTCGCGGCTGCTTCCCAAAGCCGTGCAGCTGCACCCGCAGCATAATGTTCACTTAGAATGGACATGTTTGCGTCTGGTGCATAGAATGAGCACACCACAAAACAGGAAGGCTAAAAGAAAATCAAATTTCTTTTAGCCTTCCTGTTTTGTCTTTATTTTGTAAAAGGAAAGAATGCTGTCTCCTGCTTATCCTTGACGAGTTCTGTTACAATGCGAATAGTAAAAAAAATAAAAATGCTTTTGATTTTTAAATTTAGGAGATTTCTGCAAAATTTGGTCTTTATCATAGAATTACAAGTAAGATAGAAAATGTGATTAAATCTGTCGAACAACGACAAAAGAAAAAAAGCCGTCGTACAGCAGACACATTTCCACGCGCCACAAAGCAACGGTGCTTCTTTTTACATATTCTTTTTACCAATACACTGCATAGAAGTCCAGCGGTTCGTCTCCGCGCTTGATGACCCAGGCAGCCAAATTTTTAGCAACGTCATCAAGTACTGCAAAATCCAGATTGTCTGCGGTGCTTGTTACAAAGCTGCCATATCAGAAGACCTCTGTTAAAATCGTAGACTGATTGCCGTTTAAACGATTCTGTGTTGTACATCCTGTAAAACAAAACACCCCTCATCTGTTTTAAAACAGATGGGAGGTGTTTTAGTCAATTCAATTTTCTGCTATTGGGTACAGACAAACTCATCCATTTTTTCTGATTCGTACCCTAAGCGTATCGGTGGTTTAGGCGGGAAGGGACTGGTTTGCGCCAACCGGAAACCCTCCTCCGACTCAAACCGGAACCCCTCCTCCGACTCAACCAGCTGATAGAAAGCATCCCCGGAAAGCTGCGAGCGGTCCTGATGTACAACCGATACTGAAAAGATGATTCGGTCTGTATCGGGGTGCTCCTCTTCAGAAAAGACATCCTCGAAATAAGCCGACAAAAATTTGTCCGAACTCACGATACTGCACAGGTCGCTGTATGCCTGCAAATCCTCCTCAATGCCCGCGTCCCACCGCATATAGCACACAGCGTCTATCCCTCCTTTGCCTCCATCGACCTGCTCAAATCTTACTTTTGACACACAGGGCGTTTCCGCGTACATTTGTGTGATTGCCCAAACACTATTGCAGCTCCAGTATGGGCTGTAATATCTGTTGAGCAGCAGACCCACAAGGTCGTTAAAATAGTAAATCAATAAAACGATTCCCAAAAACGCCACTATGAGCCATGCACTTCTTTTCTGATTTCCTTCCATTTGCAAGGAACTCTCTCCTTCTCCAACCGCTTACAGCCTTTTCTGGTAGCAAAGCTCCACCGGGAGCAGCTGCGGCTTCTGCTCGCCGTTTGTAAAAAATCCGTTCGCTTCATAAAATTTTCTGGCGCGGGTGTTCTCTGCAAACACCCACAGCATCACCTGCCGGTATCCGGCGACTGCCATGTCCGACAGCACCCGCTCCATCATCCTGCTGCCAAAGCCCTGCCGCCAGCGGTCGGGCAGGCTGTGAATACAAATCAGCTCGGCATACTCTGCCATCTGCTGTGTGCGGCTTCTGTCCCACCACGCAATGCAGTGCGGCTTCCCGTCGACGGTGAGCAGATAGCCATTGCCGATGCCCTGCTCAAGCAACCTGCGGTAGGTCGCCGTCACCCGCTCGAAGTCGGTGCATCCTTCCAGCGTTTCCCTGTCCAAAATGTCGGCAAAGGCGCTTTGCCAGCTTTTTATCTGAATCATCGCAAGTGTTTCTTCGTCGCCCGGCTTTGCCCTTCTGATACACACTTCCATCGCTGTCCTCCTATTCCTTTGTGGAAAAATAGCCTTCCTGCTGCAAAATTTCCAGCACCCGCGCCTCCCGCTCGAGCATATTCTGATTTTTGGGACCGTGGTCCACCGTCCGGTTCACTTCGATTGCCCGCTTTGGCTGCACCCATTCCAGCGTAAACTGCTCCTGTGCCTCATAATCGTCCAGCCTTTGCTCGACCGTTGTCCGCTCCACCCGGCACAGGTAGTAGAAGTTGTCCTGCACAAAGCAGTCATACTCTGCCCCATCAGAAGCCTCCAGCCGCCGAACGCAGCCGAACTCCCGAATCGAATCGGGTATCACCAGCAGACCCGCTTCCTCCTGCGTTTCCCGCACCAGCGCCTGCTCTCGGGTTTCCTGCGGCTCGATGCCGCCGCCCGGGAATTTGTAGTAGTCGTACTGCAAACTGTGTACCATTGCCACCCTGTCGCCCTCGATGGCAATGCAGCGCGCAGACGGACGAACAAACACCCGTCCATCCGCACTTTTTTCTCCCATGCAAAACAATACCCGCATATCTGCTCCTCCTTTTTGGGCTGCCCAGATTTCTCCAAAACATCTGGAAACTATAAGTTCATTCTATCACAGCAGTTTTTAAAAAGCAACGAAACCCAAAGCTGCCGACAAAAAAGGAGGAGAGCTGTATCACACAGCTCTCCTCCCGATCGCGAGCGATGGGTTTCGATTGTACTAACCTTTTACTAGTGGCACTCATGTTCGTGTGCGTGCTCGTGGCAGATGGAACCGGTGGAGTGCAGCTCGCCGCGCAGGTAGCTTTCCACCGCCGTTTTGGCATCGCCCTGTGCGCCCAGCACCACCTCGACGCCGCGCTCGTTAAAGATGTCCACAGCGCCGCCGCCCATGCCGCCGGAGATGATGACCGCAACGCCCATGTCTGCCAAAAAGTTTGGCAAAAAGCCCGGTCGATGTCCCGGATTTGGAACCGACTGCTCGGAGGTGATGACACCGTTTTCTGCTTCATAGATCATAAAGTTTTCACAATGACCAAAGTGTGCCCAAATCTGATTTCCATTGCAGGATACTGCGATTTTCATAAGATGATCTCCTTTATTGATTTAATAGATTTTGTATGGCAAAATACAGCCGACCGCAGCCGGCGCTGTCCTTTCCTTTTAGATAGAGCGTTCTGCCAGCAGCGCGGTGAGCTTTGCAAAGATTTCCCGCACCGCCCTGCCTGCCGGACAGTCGATGTCCACCACCGTTGTTCCTTCGTTGACGGCACGCACCGCCATCGGGTCAAATGGGATTTTCCCCACAAAAGCGATTCCCTGCTGGCTGCAAAATGTTTCGATGCGCTCGGTGTGCTGTGGGCTGACGTCATATTTATTGACACAGACTGCCAGCTGAACCTGCAGGGTGGCAGCGGTCGCACACAGGCGCTTC
>FR880290.1:0-3285 GCA_000435195.1 Clostridium sp. CAG:169
GGATATATCCTCTGCGACAAGCACTGCGCCGTTATGGGCGTGGATTGGTGCAGGACCATCTTGCGCTGTGTACTGCTGCCAACGAAGTCGATGGACAGATAAAGGAGCAGTTTGCCCGAGCGTGTGATGGCTGTTGGAGCCTTTCGCAGTTGAACATCAATGGAAAGAAATTGATGGACTTAGGTTGTCCGCCGGGAAAAGAGGTGGGAGAGCTGTTGGAGCAGCTGCTGGAGGAATGTTTACAGGACCGGCTGGAAAATACACCGGGACAGCTCGAACAGGCAGCCAAAGAATGGCTCAAAAGGAGGCAAGGATGATGGAGCGGATGTTTTCCATCTCACAGGTGGCGCAGATGCTGGGACTGGGCATCGACGCAGTGCGCTTTTATGAGAAGAAAGGACTGGTCCACCCGCAGGTCAACAGCAAAAACCGTTATCGGATGTACTCCTTTTATCAAATCATGGAGCTGTTGGACATCAGCTATTACAGAAGTCTGGGACTGAGCATCGGGCAGATCCACCAGCTGTATGAAAGCGGGGACGAGGAACAGCTGCTGTGTCTGTTGCGGGAAAAGAAGCGGGAAACGGAAAAGAAGATTCTTTACGAGCAGCAGCTGCTCAAGCGGATTGAACACGTCGGTTCGATGACCGCCAGGATACGGGAGCGCGGTGGAGAAATCGACATCACCACCTTCCCGGAGGGCTATGTCCTCTTTGAACAGCGGGAGGACAGCCTGGAGCGTTATCTGGAGCAGGTCTCCAGTATGGACAACGACCACTTCGTTTTTTGTCAGATGGTGCGGGAATTTGCCATCGAGCAGCAGGAAGGAGAGGAGCGCCTGTGCAAGGTTCCGTCCAGGATGATGCTGTTGCTTGACAAGGACACTGCGCAGCAGCTGGGTGAGCACAACGAGGGCAGAAAAACCTTTCCTGCCATGCGTGCGCTGCACAGCATTGTGCGGCTTTCCAACGCACAGACCCATGTGGAGATGGTGGAACAGATGTGCCGGTTTGCAAAGGAGCAGGGAATCCGGCTGGAAAACCGGCTGTTTATGCTGGAAATTCCACTGATTTCTTACACCGACCTGGACCATTACTATGCAGAATTGTTTATTCCGATCATTCCGTAAAAAAGAATGAGGAAAAGGCTTGCTCACCGGGTCGTTATCTGGTAAAATAACAAAGGCTTATCGGAAAGGAATCAAATTTCCCGGGAAATGGGAAATGAATCCTTTTTAAAACAGAGGTGTTGAAGGAGGACTTTTTATGAGCGAAAAGAAAAATAAAACAAAAGTCGGCGAAGTCGCTATCTACGACGCGCGGCAGTTGGGCGTTCCAAGAATGCTGGTGCTGGGTGTTCAACATACCTTCGCCATGTTCGGTGCGACCGTTCTGGTGCCGATTTTGACCGGATTAAATGTATCCACCACCCTGCTGATGGCAGGTTTGGGAACTTTGCTGTTCCATTTGATTACCAAGGGCAAGGTGCCGGCATTCCTCGGCTCCTCGTTTGCCTTTCTGGGCGGCTATTCTGCGGTAGCACCTCGCCTGGCAGACGGAGCATCCAATGCGGAGATGTTGCCTTATGCCTGCGGCGGTGTTTTGGTTGCGGGGCTGGTGTATGTCTTGATGTCCGCACTGATTTCAGTCTTTGGTATTCGCAGAATCATGCGCTTTTTCCCGCCGGTGGTCACCGGTCCGATCATCATTTCGATTGGTCTGATTTTGGCTCCGACTGCAATCAGCAACGCCAGCCAGAACTGGCTGCTTGCCTTCATCGCGCTGGCGGTGATTGTCGTCTGCAACATCTGGGGAAAAGGAATGGTCAAAATCGTTCCGATTCTGCTGGGTATTCTCGTTTCCTATGTTGTGGCAGTGTTCATGGGCGAGGTCAACTTTGAGGCGATTGCATCTGCCAAGGTTTTTGCAATGGCTCCGCTTTCTTTGCCGAAATTCAGTTTCAGTGCGGTCGTTACCATTATGCCGATTGCATTGGCAACTATGATGGAGCACATCGGCGATATGGCTGCCATCAGTGCAACCACCGGTAAAAACTATCTGAACGACCCAGGTTTGCACCGTACCCTGCTGGGCGACGGTCTGGCAACCAGCCTTTCTGCGCTGGGCGGCGGTCCTGCTAACACCACCTACGGTGAAAATACCGGCGTACTGGCACTGACCAAGGTGTATGACCCACGCGTTATGCGCATTGCAGCGCTGGTTGCCGTCCTGCTTTCCTTCTTTCCGAAGTTTGGAGCAGCCATCGAAACCGTTCCTTCCGCTATCATCGGAGGCGTTTCCTTCATGCTGTACGGTATGATTTCCGCCATCGGTATCCGCAATGTGGTGGAAAATAAGGTGGATTTCACTCAGAGCCGCAACCTGATTATCGCAGCGGTCATTCTGGTCAGCGCACTGGGCTTTAACTCCATCGGCGGTTTGACCATCAAAATCACCGAAGCGCTCAGCATCAACCTTTCCGGTCTGGCAATCGCAGCGATTGCAGGCATTTTGCTCAATGCCATCATCCCGGGCAACGATTACCAGTTCGGCGGCGAACACAGCCCTGACCACGAAGCAATCGTATTTGACGAATAAAACAACACGAAATCCCACCTTGCAGTTGACAAGGTGGGATTTTCTTACCAGAAAGCTTGACAGGAAAACCTTCTTTTTTTATGATAGAAGAAAATGGCAAAGGAGGAGAAACGGATGGTGCAAACGGTGCAAAAGCAAAGGGTGTTTGCCTTTGATGAGCTGCGCGGTGTAATGATTTTGAGTATGCTGGTCTACCATATCTGCTATGACCTTGCAGAGCTGGTCCGCCTGAAGGGGATGAACTGGTTTTATTCGGAGGCGGCAGGCTGGTGGCAGTTGAGCATCTGCGGAGCGTTCATTTTAGTTTCGGGAGCGTGCTGCGCCTATTCCAGGAACAATCTGAAACGCGGGCTTAAATTGCTGGGATTGGGGATGCTCTTTACACTGGTGACGGTGCTTGTCCTGCCACAGCAGCGCATCCTGTTTGGTTTGCTGCACTTTTTGGGGACAGCCGTACTGCTTTCGATTCCGCTGAAACCTCTGCTGGAGCGCATCTCACCGTGGGCAGGGTTTGCCGGAGGACTGTTTCTGTTCTGGCTGACCTACTCGTTGCCGTCGGGCAGAATCGGCTTGAGCCGCGCTCTTTCAGTCGAACTGCCGTCTGCCTTGTACAGCACCTCCTTTTTGTTCCCGTTGGGCTTCCCTGACAGCAGCTTTTTCTCCTCCGATTATTTTCCGCTCTTGCCCT
>FR880290.1:3348-4498 GCA_000435195.1 Clostridium sp. CAG:169
CTGCCGCTGCCGCAGGCGTTCTACCAGCAGCACAGTAAACCGCTTTCCCTGCTGGGGAAAAACAGTCTGTGGGTCTACCTGCTGCATCAGCCGATCATCTATGCCGTTCTGTGGCTGATTTTCCGGTTTTAAAAGATGAAAAAGCGTCTGCACAGTTGTGCAGACGCTTTGGGTTTTTAAGCAAAGATTCCAAAATACAGCAGGACGATGGCGCCTAAGACAATGCGGTACCAGCCAAAGGCAGTGAAGTCGTGCTTGCGGATGTAGTTCATCAGGAACTTGATGGCAAACAGCGAAACCACAAAGGAGACCACCGAGCCGAGCAGCAGGAGTCCCCACTGGAAGCCGGTGATGGAAGCCAGACCGGTCTTGAGGACAAACTTGAGGATTTTATAGCCGCTGGCTCCAAACATGACCGGAACCGCCATAAAGAAGGAGAACTCGGTTGCCACAAATCGGGAGCAGGAAAGCAGCATCGCGCCCAGGATTGTGGAGCCGGAACGGGAGGTGCCGGGGATGATTGCCAGCAGCTGCAAGAAGCCGATGCACAGCGCAGTGCGCCAGCTCAGCTGTTCAAAGGAGCGGATGCGCGGCTTTGCAGTGCGGTTGCGGCGTTCCAGCAGGATGAACAGGATGCCGTAAAAGATGAGGGCGATGGCGATGACGACCGGGGTGTAAAAATGCTCGGTGACCCAATCGTCGACCAGCAGACCGATGACGCCGACCGGCAGCACAGCGACCAGCACCTTTGCCCACAGCTGGAAGGTGGAGTAACGCTCTGCGCGCGATTTGGACGGTGCAAAGGGATTGAGCTTGTTGAAGTAGAGAACCACCACCGCCAGGATGGAGCCGAGCTGGATGACCACAAAGAACATATCCATAAAGTCTTTGGGCTGGTTGAGTTGTAAAAAGGTGTCTGCCAAAATCATGTGACCGGTGCTGCTGATAGGCAGCCATTCGGTGATGCCCTGGATGATGCCCAGGACGATGGTTTTGAGGATTTCGATAAATTGCATAAAATCATACTCCTATTATGTCGATAATACATACTGCTTTATTATATCACAACCGATTTGGAAATAGAAGGGCTTTGTGAAGGATTGCAGAAAAAAAGCCGGAGTTTCCTCCGGCTGAATGGGTTTTACGAAGC
>FR880290.1:4518-9752 GCA_000435195.1 Clostridium sp. CAG:169
AAGCCGATTGAGAGCTGCCGACGGTCACCTCGGTTGCCGTCGGCTCCGACTGCTCCGACAGGGCATATTCGTCATCGGCAGTTTCTTCCTCCACCTTGACCAGCTTTTCCAGCTCTGCGGTCGAAAGGCGCATAGCGGTGCGGTCCTTCAGGTTCAGGTGGAATTCACCCTGAGGGTACTGCGCATAGAAGCTGGCAGAAAAGTTTGGATAGCTTGCATAGTCGATGCTGTCCAGCAGGGTGCGCACCTGAGCGGTAAATTGTGCCAGGTCAGGCTGCTCGGTCAGCTGGGCGTACATCCAGATTTCATCACCGGAGCTGAGCTGCTCGGCAGAGGCGGTAGGTTTTGTGTGCACCGAGTAGTTCAGTTCACAGCCGACATCCATCGACTCCAGCGAAACGCTGTCGGGCAGTTTGGCATAGATTTGGTCATAAACTTCACTGCTGATTTTTTGCTCGACCTGCCAGTAGGTGGTTCCATACTCCACAAATGGATAGGCAGCACAGGCAATCAGCGAGCAGAAGATGATGAAGCAGCAGAAGAAGGTTCCCCAAAAGTCGTAGCGCAGGTTTTGCCCGTGGTTGTGAAAATATTGAAAGAGGATTTCCACACCTAACAGCACCAGCAGCAGCGGAGAAAAGCGGAGCAGCGGCGTCGGGTCGAATGGATGGAAGAGGAACACCAGCAGCAGAATGCCAACAAGCACAAGGGTGATGCCCATGGTAAAGGTGCCGATGCGGCGGACAGAGGGTGTTTTTTTCGGCTGGGTCTGCGGGGATGAGTCGTTTGCGGGCTGTTCTTTTTGTTCTTTATATTCGGATTGTTCAGAATAATTGTTCTGATTTAACATGACAAACACCTTCCTTACTGCAATTTAAGGTAGAAAAAAGGGACGTCCCTTGACGCGGCAAGAAGCGTCCCGGATGGGATTTACTGCTATTTGGTCTCTCCGTGGTACTCCTGATAGTCGTCCTCGATTGCCTTGTGCATAACGCTGCTGCGAATCAGGCGGATGCCCAGCCAGATGATGGCAGCGGCGACGACGATGGTCGGCAGGGCGTTGAAGAATGGGTAGAGGTCGATGTTGAAGCGATAGAACATAGTCGGGAGGATCAGCTCCGCCAGCATATAGATGCCGACTACAATCAGCAGGATGCCGACAAGCAGATGTCTCTGACGGAAAAAGTTGAGCACCTTGCCGCCGGACAGCGAATCCAGATGGAAGAGGAAGTCATCCTGCGGCAAAAATTCATAGCTCATCGAGCGCAGGTTCAGGGTGTCAAAAAAAGCGTAGAACCAGATGACCGGCAGCAGGAAGAACAAAAAGCTCAGATTCAAAAAGCCGGTGATGGAAATCAGCAGGCAGAAAATGCCCATCAAAGAGACACCGCGCTTCATATATCCCAGATACATCTGACCGGCGCCGGGCCAGAGGGCAAACAAAAAAGTAAGGATTCTGCTTTTTCTCATAGTAAAAACTCCTTTGGCAAAAGATTTTTCCCAAAGCCTTTGGGAATTTTGATAAACCGGGTTTATCAAAATGAGTTGAACGCTGGTTTATCAAAGTGATTGTGCGATTCATCCATAAAGAAACTCTTTTCAATTATTTGATCAATCCATAAAGGGAATCGGCTGTTTAGCCGCTGTGATTTATTTTCTTTCATCCATAAAGAAAATCAGGTCCTATCGCTTAGGAGCGAATGAGGAAAAGTTCCATTCCAACAGTTGGTTTTGGATGGAATTGAAAAAGTCGTTGACACCTTGCGAAATATTTCCCGTATGCTCTAAAATCGTTTGACTGGAGGCGTGCAGGTCGTTGACCAGACTGTTGACCGCTCCCGACAGCCTGCCGTTGGAGAAGATTCCTCCGGTCCAGAAAACCAGCGCCAAAGAGGCAGCAACGGCAAGCGAGGTGAATTTGTGCAGGTAGAAGACACGGCTGCGGTGTGCTAATTGCTTCATAACCGAGGGAAGCAGCTGAGGCGGCGGCTCAATCAGATGGTCGGCTGCCGGCTGGGAAAGGATGGGTTCTTCCGGTGACAGCTCGATGCTCTTGTCGCTGTCCAAAGAAATCTCTCCGCAAAGCAGAGAGGTGTAACGGTCCAGGCACTTGTCACAAAAGGAAAGATGCTCGGATACCTCCAAACTTTGCAGCTGGTCGAGCTGTTCGGACAGCAGCAGTGAAAAGGCTTGGTCGGTCAGATGGCCGTCCGGGGTGAAAAGCTCGGGCTGTTTTGGCAGCAGGGACGACGCATCGTTATTTTTCATAGCTGTATACCTCCTTGATTTGTTTTTGCAGGATGGCTCTTGCGCGGTACAACTGGGTTTCCACCGTCTTTTTTGGTCTGCCCAGCAGCTGTGCAATCTCCTGGGTATCCTTTTCCTCCAGAAAGCGCAGGACACACACCTCTCGGTAGGGCTCTTTGAGAGAGCGAATCATCTGCTCGATGGTGCCGGAGCTTTCCTTGGAGATGTACACCTCGTCCGGTTGTTCGGACGGGTCGTCCTGACGAATGGAAGCGATTGTCTCCACCGAGGTTTCCTCGTCGGCAGCCAGTGTCACCCTTCGGGAATAGGCGCTGTTGAGGTAATCCTTTGCTTTGTTGGTGGCAATACGGGCAATCCACGGTTTGTAATTGTCTCCCTGATAGTTGTCAATGTGCCGGTAAGCGGAAAGAAAGGTCTCCTGCGAAAGATTCTGCGCTTCGTGGTAATCTTTGACGAATTGATAGCAGATGGTGAATACCAGTTTTTCATATTGGGCTACAAACTGGCTAAATTCCCGTTGAGTCATGCAAAGTATTCACCAACTTTCTGTTTACTGGATTTGCACAGGGTCTCGATTCGTTTTTGTTTCCCTGTACACTGATAAAACGATGCGGACAAAAGGGGATACTTCAACTTTCTGCAAAAAAATTAAAAAAAGAAAAATCTGTTTAATCTTCTATGATTATAACCTAATTTTTATAGAAATGGAAGAAAATGTCGACAGCAGATTGACACTTGACAAAAATTGTAGTACGCTAAAAAAGCAAATTTTCTTTTTTGAAAGGAGAAATGGCATGAACGGTAAAAAGATTCTTTTGATTACCACACTGGTTGCCACCCTGGTTTTGATTTCTCTTGTTGCGCTCTTTGCGAAATTTATCCTGGATATAGATTTTGGAGAGCTGGGAAGCTCTGAGCAGTCCGACCCACAGCAGATTGAACAGCAGGAGGAAGAGCCGCAGCAGAATAAGCCGGACGACAAGCAGGAGCCGCAGCAAAAGCCGCTGGATCAAACCGAGGACGGCAAACAGGAGCAAAAGGAAGAAGAGGATGAGAAGAAGGAAGAGGATGAGGAAGAAAAGTATTTTGAATCGACCGCTTCTTTAAAAAGTGCTTCGGTCACCGTCAAGGCAGAACAGGACATCCAGCTGAAGGTGGAGGAGGAGCAACAGCTGGCACAGCTGTGGCAGGAGGTCGGTAAGCTCAAGCTCAAGGAAATCCATCAGTCGGTGGGCGTGCAGTCTGCCAACTGGGAAGCGATCCTCGCTTTGCAGCTGGACGATGGTTCCGCCGCACAGCTGCACCTGTATGAATCCACTCTCAGCGGCAGCAAGGCAACCCTTTCCGTTGGAGAAACGACCTACGAATCCACCGAGTCGATTGCTGCGCTGCGCACCCTGCTGGAAGGCTGGGTCGAGCAGGAACAGAATCAGCTGGAGATTGGTGCCGAGCAGTTTGAAGCGGCTTCCCGCGTGCTGGCTCTGGATATGGGCAGCATGGAGGTACAGGACATCGCCGGAGCCAAACAGCAGTTCCAGCAGGCGCTGGGCAAGCTGCAGGTGACCGAAACGATGACCGGCAGCATCAACCCGGGCAATCCGACTGATGGCGTTTCGATGGTCAACCTCTCGGACGAGGAGGACACCCTGTTCACCATGGAATTTTATCAGACGGGCATCCTTGCCTACCGCTCGCCGGACCATCAAACTTTCTACGTCTGCGACCCGCAGAGCCTGAACAGCTTCTATCAGACGGTGGAGCAGCTGTGTACACAGGTTTCCTCCACACCGGCAAGTCTTGCCTGGATGGACTACGGCGCGCTGGACAGCATGGTCGTGACCAGCAACGCAGGCAAATCCAAAAAAGAGGTCGGTCTGATTCGGGACCATGCACAGACCCTGTTCGGATTTTTGCAGCAGCTGCACGTCAGCAAGGACAGTGTACGCGAGGAAAAGAAGATGTTCAACAAGCCGGAATACCACATGGACATCGAATTTTCCGGTGGCATGGTCATGCAGGTGGATTTGAGCAAGGGCAGCTTGCTGGTGGACGGCGGCGACGGTGTGATTCTGCACTACACCCTGATTGGTGACCGCAACTTGGAGCTGGTTCGGGCAGAGCTGGAACGGCTTACAACCGACTAGTGAAATAGCACAGGCAAATTCATTTTCTTTAGATAAAACGATGAAAAGACACGGTTTTAGATGACAGAAAGCCACATTTGTGGTAGAATGTTTGTAACAGAACCGTGTCTTTTTCTATGCCCGATTTTGAGGAGGATGGAAAGGAGGAAATGCGATGGAACACTTTCAGAAGATTTACCGACAGGATGTCGCCGATGGGAAGTGTCCGTCCTCCTTTCCGTAGGAACGGCAACACCGCCGGTGCTACCCTTTGCCGGAAAAGGAGGGGAAACCCATCGTGACCCGCTGATGCAATCGACAGCAAAATACGTTTTGTGAACAACAGGACAGGAGGTAAGAAGATGAAAGCAAAAAGATGGATAGCAGCTCTACTGGCAGGTGCATTGATGCTGTGCGGACTGCCGGTGTATGCAGCGCCAACCTGGACAGTGCCAAAACAGGCGCAGAAGCTCCGCTATACCTTTGGGGAACGCGGCTTCATCGAGCAGGATGAGCAGAAGATTCAACAGGTGCTGAAAACCTTGCAGCAGATGCAGCCGACGGAGACTAAGCTGGAGCAGGGGAAGGATGGCAACACACAATCCGAATTGATTCTGACAGAGAGGGACCAAACCGAGTACCGCTATCAGTTTAACTCAAGCAGTTGGGGAAAGAAAGTCAGAAACAACTACCGATTTTGGTCAGCTGACGACCGGCTGATGGCTTTGGAGCAGCAGCTGCAAAAGCGGATACAGGAAATCGACCCCTACGGCAGATTCACTTGGGCAGAAGAATATGTCTGCATCTGTCTGCTGGACAACGGCAGCCGCTACGCCGTCTTTG
>FR880291.1:0-5610 GCA_000435195.1 Clostridium sp. CAG:169
GTTGTTTGAGCAGGCAGGATTTCTGGTGGAGGAGTTTGGCGACGGGGACCTGCTGGTGCGCGAGGTGCCGGTGATGCTGAGCGGAGCGCAGATTCGGGAGATTGTCGAGCAGACTGCGCACGACCTTTCCCAGCACAAAAAGGACATGACCCCGCACGCACTGGACGACCTGCTTCATTCGGTCGCCTGCAAGAGCGCGGTGCGTGCCAACGATAAAAATACCGTCCCCGAGCTGTGGGAGATCGTGCAGCTGTTGCAGGAGGACGAAAATGCAAGATACTGCCCGCACGGGCGTCCGGTCGCCAGAAGCTTTTCCCGCCGGGAGCTGGAAAAACTGTTTGGCAGGCTGGGATAAACAAAAGCAGGAAGGAATGTTGAGATGGAAAACAGGATACCGCTGGCAGTGATTGCGGGTCCTACCGCTTCGGGAAAGACAGCGGCTGGTGTCCGGGTGGCGCAGCTGTTGGGAGGGGAGGTCATCTCCGCCGATTCGATGCAGATTTATAAGCATCTGACGGTGGGTACGGCAAAACCGCTTGTGCAGGAAATGCAAGGGGTCCCGCATCATCTGATCGACTTTTTGGAGCCGTCCGAATCCTTTTCGGTGGCAGATTATGTCCGGCTTGCCCGACAGCAGATCGAGCAGGTCCACCAAAGAGGGCATCTGCCGGTGCTGGTGGGAGGGACCGGACTGTACATCAGCTCGCTGGTGGACAACATCCAGTTTTCGCAGGAGGACGGCGACCCGCAGCTGCGGGAGCAGCTGAAGGGATTTGCCGAGCAAAACGGTGTGCAGGCGCTGTGGCAGAGACTGGATGAGGTGGATCCGGCGGCAGCGCAGAAGATACATCCCAATAATGTCGGCAGGGTGGTGCGCGCGCTGGAGGTCTTTTATACCACAGGGACGCCCATCTCCCGCCAGCAGGAGCTTTCCCGACAGCAGCCGTCGCCCTACCGCCTGTGCATGATGGCGCTGGGCTTTCGCGACCGGCAAAAGCTGTATGACCGCATCAATCTGCGGGTCACCCGCATGGTGGAGGACGGTCTGGAGCAGGAGGCGCGCTGGCTGCGGGAACAGGGATACAGTGCGACCAGCTTTCAGGCAATCGGCTACAAAGAAATGGGTCTGTATCTGGATGGGGAAGAAACGCTTGAGCAGGCGTGCGAGCGGATTCGGCAGGAGTCCCGCCGGTATGCCAAACGGCAGCTGACCTGGTTTCGCAGGGACGAGCGTTACCACTGGTTTTGGGCAGACGAGTTTGCCGATGCCGAACAGATGCACCGGCAGATGGCACAGTTGGCACAGCAAATGCTGTTAAAATAAGGGTCGATGCCACAGCTCGACAAAAAATTGCAGGAAAACAGGATATACTGTAAAAAAAGAAGGAGGTCATGTCATGCTTAATTTGCAGGATATGTTTTTAAATCAGCTTCGAAAAGAAAAAATCATGGTGACCGTTTATTTGGTCAACGGCTTCCAGCTCAGAGGCTATGTCAAGGGATTCGATACCTTTACCATTGTTGTGGAAAACGAAGGAAGACAGAATCTGGTCTACAAGAACGCAGTTTCCACCATCACGCCAACCAAACCGGTCAAGCTGCTGGAAAATATCCCGGTTCAGCCGGAGAGCACTGCATCGGAAAAGCTATCCGCTGCATCGGAAAAGGAAACCGGTGCACAGCAGGAGCCACAGGCGCAGCCAAAACAGGGCACAGAACAGCCGCAGCAGTAATATGCGATGTAACGCATAAAAAAACGGTCGGAGGAAACGATGTCAGGTTATCAGAAAAAAAGGACCAAAAACGGCAGGATCATCATGGCGGTGTGCGGTGTGCTGTTGCTGCTCTATCTGGGCGGACAGCTGTGGGGATTTGCCAACATCAAGCTGCGCACCGAGCAGGTGGAGGAGGACACCCTGTATGATTTTGTGCGTACAGAGGGACTGGTGTTCCGCAGCGAGGAGGTCATTTCAAAGGCAACCAGCGGCGTGATGGTCTATAACTGTGCGGATGGCGAAGAGGTTGCGATGGACCAGGAGGTAGCGGCGGTGTACAAGGACAGCACCGTGTCCATGGTCAACAATCAGCTCGACCAGTTGCGGCAGGAGCTGGCTTCGCTGAACAAGGCGCAGACGGTCAAGGCGACCCGCTATTCGGCGGTGGCAAATCTTTCTAACCAGATCAACGACCAGGCGGGCAAAATCGTCGATTTTGCGCAGGACGGCATGGTGGAAGGCATCGCCGAACAGAAGGAGGAGCTGACCAGCCTGCTCAACCGCAAAAAGATTGCGCTGGGGCAGGAGGAATCCTTCTCCGAGCGCATTGCAGAGCTGAATGCCCAGATTGCGTATCTGGAAAAGACCAAGGAAAAGCAGCGCGGCGTTTCCATCGACGCACCCAAGGCAGGATATTTCTGTAAGGAGGTCGATGGATACGAGGAGGTCCTGACAGCAGAAGCACTGGACCAAATGACCTATGACGAGTATCAGCAGCTTCAGCAGCAAAAGCCCAAAACGGTCAGCAATCCCATCGGCAAGATTGTGACCACCCACGTCTGGTATCTGACGGTGGACCTGCCCAACGAAGAAGCGCAGAAGTTTGAGGTGGACGACACTGTCAAGCTGGACTTCAAGTTTGCTAACGGACAGACGGTAAACGCTCGGGTGTCGGACATCATACCGGACAACAAGCGGACCAATACGGTGATTGTCTTTGAGTGCAAGGACATCACCGACCGACTGCTCAAGGTCCGCAGGCAGAGCGTGGACATCATCTTCACCACCTATTCGGGTCTGCGCATCAGCTCAAAGGCGCTCTACCACGAACAGAACATCCCGGGCGTTTATGTGTTGGACAAGACCACCGTGCGCTTTAAGCCGGTGGAAATCATCAAGGACAACGGCAACTTTATCCTGTGTGAGCCGCGCACCGGCACCGACGATGCCCATACCCTCAATCGGCTGGATTTGGTGATTATCGAAAGCGGAGGCATCGAGATGAAGGATGGCAACTCTCTGGATGAGGACACCGTAAAAGGAGTGGAGTCAAATAATGCAACAGGTTAATCAGCAGCAAAGACAGCAAGAGGTTCGGGAAAATGTCCGTTCGATTTTGCAGCAGGTCCGGCAAACTGCCCTTGAGGCAGGTCGGGACCCGCAGCAGGTGCAGGTGATGGCTGTGACCAAGACAGTGGCTCCTGAGCTGGTCAACGCAGCCATTGCAGAGGGCATCACCCTGCTGGGAGAAAACAAGGCACAGGAGCTGTGCGAAAAGTATGACAGCTACTGCAAAGAGGGGGTCAGCATCCACTTTATCGGTCACCTGCAAACCAACAAGGTTCGACAGATCGTAGATAAGGTGTGCATGATCGAGTCGGTGGACAGTGTGAAGCTTGCACGCGAGATCGAGCGTCAGTGCGCCAACATCGGCAAGGTGATGGACGTGCTGGTCGAGGTCAACATCGGCGCAGAGGAAAGCAAGAGCGGAGTTTCTCCCGAGCAGCTGCCCGCGCTTTTGCAGGAAATTGGTCAGTTTGAGCACATTCGGGTGTGCGGATTGATGACAATTCCTCCGGTGTGCGAGGACGAACAGCAAGTTTCGCAATATTTTTCCCAAATGAGCCAACTCTTTATTGACATAAAGCAAAAAAAATATGATAATATCAATATGGAAATTTTGTCTATGGGTATGTCTGCGGACTATCCGATAGCAGTACAGCAGGGCTCAAACATCGTGCGCATCGGCACAGCGATGTTTGGTCAAAGGAATTATAAAAGGAGCTAAGTGAAACTATGGCATTGAGGGATACATTGCGGAATCTGATTGGGATTCCAGAAAATGATTATGACAACGATTATGATGATGAGATGCAGTCGGGCAATATCGACCAGCAGGAAGAGGAACAGACCAGCATGGCATCCCCTTCCTCCGACCGCAAGCACAACAAGGTCGTGAATATCCATGCCACCACCCAGCTGGCGGTTGTGCTGGTCAAACCGGAGCGATATGAGGATGCGGCTTCCATTGCGGACCACCTTAACGCCAAAAAGACGGTTGTGCTGAATCTGGAGCAGACCAGCAAGGATGTTTCCAGAAGACTGATCGATTTTCTGTGCGGCGTGGCATACGCAAACAACGGACAGATGAAACGGGTGGCAAACAACACCTATATCATTACCCCGTACAATGTGGACATTATGGGGGATTTATTGGATGAGCTGGAAAACAACGGCGTCATCTTTTAATCAATGAGACAGGATATGCAGACGCAGCGGGAGGAATTTGATCGACTGCTGCGTGCAAAAACAGCGGATTTGGCACGGCAGATGCAAAGGGACAACCTGCCGTGCTTCAGCCGTTTTCTGGATGGACGGGAGCGGATTCTGGCGCAGAGGGAACTGCAGGCGCTGCATTTTCCGCAGGACCAATATTGCTTCTGGGAAGGATTTGCAGCGGATGTGAAAACTTTGTCTGCGGCAGCACCTCTTCGGTGTATGCTGGGCTTGTTTCCCGATTACCTTGCGCTGACCGAAGGAATGGACCGCTCGGTGTGGGAAGAACAGTTCCCCATCTTTGCAGTGACCCTTTCCTATCGGGAGCAGGATGCGCTGACCCATCGGGATCTGCTGGGTTCTTTGATGGGTCTGGACATCAAGCGGGAGCTGATTGGAGAAATTTTGACAGCGCAGGACCATGCGGTCGTCTTCTGCACCCAGACAGCGCAGCAGATCATCCTTTCGGAGCTGAGTCGTGTAGGACGCGCAGGTGTCCGTGTGCAGCCGGGCAAACCACAGCAGCTGCCGCCAGCATTTTGTCTGCTGGACAAGACCGGTACGGTCAGCTCGATGCGGCTTGACTGCGTGGTGTCGCTGGCGCTGAATCTCAGCCGCGAAAAAAGTGCGGCTTTGATCGAAGGCAGGCAGGTCAGCCTAAACTTTTTTGAAGAAGAAAAAAGCTCCAGAGAGGTCAAGGTGGGGGACATCCTTTCCATACGCGGCTACGGGAGATTTTTGATTTCACAGCAAGGCTCGCTGAGCAAAAAGGGAAGGCTCCATCTGACCATCAGCCAATATATCTGATTTGGAAAATAATACAGGGGAAGACCCCGATAAGATAAATCTCAAAAGATTGAGAAGAAAAAGGGAGGTACCTTTAGATGCTGACTCCAGAAACGATTGCCTCCAGACGTTTTGATAAACAGGTGGGCGGCTATAAACAGGACGAAGTAGAGATGTTTTTACAGCAGGTAGCAGGCGAGTATGCAAAGCTGCTGTCTGAAAAGGAAGACCTAGAGGAAAAAATCGAAGTGCTTGCGGAAAAGGTCGAACAGTACCGCGAGGATGAGGATAGCCTGCGCAGCGCGTTAATCGGTGCGCAGAAGCTGGGTGACAGCGTCATCCGCGAATCCAAGAGCAAGGCAGAATATATCCTGCGGGAAGCACAGGCACAGGCAGACCAGATTTTGGAAAACGCACAGAAGAGCATCGAGAAGGAGCAGATGGCTCTGATCAAGATGCAAAAGGAAGTGACCAAATTCAAAAACCGTCTGCTGACCTTGTACCGGCAGCATCTCGAGATGATCAGCGCGCTGCCGGAGTATGACGACGAACC
>FR880291.1:5706-15472 GCA_000435195.1 Clostridium sp. CAG:169
CAGGAGCCAACCCGCAAAGAGCAGCCGCGGGATAACCGGGAGACTGCACCGGAAAAGACCGAGCCGGACCACTTTAATGAAGAACCGCTGATCGACTTCAGCTCCGCTTTGGGAGACGAAATGCAGGAAACTACCTCCTTTGCACCGATTGGGCAGGAGGTACAGAATATGCCGGCTCCGGCAGCCAGAGAGGCAGCACCGGCAGTATCCGCTTCCCAGCGGTCGCAGGGCTATTCTCCGTTTGGAGCTGCATCGGCGGAGTCCAAGTTTGGCCCGCTTAAATTTGGTGAAGGATTTGATGTGGAACGGGACAGCGCTTCCAAGAGCGGAGGACTGTTTTCCAGAAAGAAGCATCGTTAAATTTTTCTGTATGATGAGATAAAAGATAAGAGGAGAGGAAACACAATGGCTCAGGATTACAACAATACCCTGAACCTGCCTGTGACCGAGTTCAACATGAGAGGCGCACTGCCTCAGCGTGAACCGGCATGGGTAGAAGAATGGGAAGAAAAACAGTTATACCACAAGATGATCAAAAAGAACGAGGGCAAGCCGCAGTACATTCTGCATGACGGTCCTCCATATGCAAACGGTGACATCCATCTTGGCACTGCTTTGAACAAGGTGCTCAAGGATTTCATCATCCGTCAGAAGAATATGAGCGGATACCAGGCTCCTTACATTCCGGGTTGGGATACCCACGGTCTGCCAATCGAGCTGAAAGCCAGAAAGAAGGCGGGCGTTTCCAGCGACATCGGTCCGGTCGAGCTGAGAAAGATTTGCAAGGAGTTTGCTCTGCATTATCTGGATTCCCAGCGCACACAGTTTAAACGTCTGGGTACTCTGGGCGAGTGGGAAAATCCTTACATGACCCTCAAGCCGGAATTTGAGGCAAAGCAGATTGAAATTTTCGGCAACATGGCACAGAAGGGTTATATCTACAAGGGTCTTAAACCGGTTTACTGGTGCCCGGACTGCAACACTGCGCTGGCAGAGGCAGAGATTGAATACGAGGAGGACCCTTGCTTCTCCATCTACGTCAAATTCCCGGTCAAGGACGACCAGGGCAAGCTGGGCGCACTGGGTGTGGACCCGGCAAAGACCTTCTTCGTTATCTGGACTACCACTACCTGGACCCTGCCGGGTAACATGGCAGTATGTCTGGGTCCGGATTATGAATACTGCGCAGTTCATGCAAACGGCGAATACTACATCATGGCAAAAGAGCTGGCAGACGCTGCAATGAAGGCAGCAAAGATCGAGGACTATGAACTGATTGGTTCGGTCAAGGGCAAGGATTTGGAGTACATCGTGTGTGCGCATCCGTTCCTCGACCGTGACTCGCTGGTCATCGTCGGTGACCACGTCACACTGGATTCCGGTACCGGTTGTGTACATACCGCGCCTGGACACGGTGTAGAGGACTTTGAGGTTTGTGTCAACCACTATCCGCAGATTCCAATCGTTGTGCCGGTGGACAACGTCGGCAAGCTGACCAAGGATGCAGGCGAGTTTGAAGGTCTGACCACCGATGAAGCCAACAAAGCGATTGCGAAAAAGCTGGAGGACAGCAACCTGCTGTTTGCGGTTGAAAAGATTGTCCATCAGTACCCACACTGCTGGAGATGTAAACACCCAATCATCTACCGTGCAACCGAACAGTGGTTCTGCTCGGTGGAGGATTTCAAAGAAGATGCAGTCCGTGAAATCGAAAAGATTAAATGGATTCCGGGATGGGGTGAAGGCCGCATCAAGAACATGGTCACCGACCGCTCCGACTGGTGTATCTCCCGTCAGAGATTGTGGGGTGTTCCAATTCCAATCTTCTACTGCGAAGAATGTGGAGAATTCCACATCGACGAGCAGTCGGTCAAAGCAGTTTCCGACCTGTTCCGCAAAGAAGGCTCGGATGCATGGTGGACCCATGAAGCTGAGGAAATCCTTCCAAAGGGAACCAAATGTAAAAAGTGCGGATGCGAAAAATTCAGAAAAGAAACCGACATCATGGACGTTTGGTTTGACTCCGGTTCCAGCCATGCAGCTGTGCTGATGGAAAGACCAAACCTGAGATGGCCGGCTGACCTGTACCTGGAGGGCGCTGACCAGTACCGCGGCTGGTTCCAGTCCTCTCTGCTGACCTCGGTTGCATGGAAGGGCGTTGCTCCTTACAAGGCAGTTTGCACCCACGGCTGGGTAGTGGACGCACAGGGCAAAACAATGCACAAATCGCTGGGCAACGGTATCGACCCATCGGAGATCACCGATAAATTCGGTGCAGACATCCTGCGTCTGTGGGTTGCTTCCTCCGACTACCATGCCGACATCCGTGTTTCCAACGACATCCTCAAGCAGCTCAGTGAGGTATACAGAAAAATCCGCAACACCGCCCGCTATATCCTGGGTAACCTGTACGACTTCCACCCGGATACCGACTCGGTATCGGATGATCAGCTGCAGGAGCTGGATCGATGGGCTTTGGCAAGAATGGATCAGGTTGCCAGCGAGTGCCGCAAGGCTTACGACAACTTTGAGTTCCATCTGGTATACTATGCAATCCGCAACTTCTGCACCATCGACCTGTCCAACTTCTATCTGGACATCATCAAGGACAGACTGTATGTGGAGAAACCAGATTCTGTCAGCAGACGTGCGGCACAGACAGCCATCTACCGCATCCTGCGCGATATGACCCTGGTATTTGCGCCAATCCTTGCCTTTACCTGCGAGGAAATCTGGGCAAACCTTCCACAATCTGCCGACCATGACCCGGAGGCTTGCGTATTCAATGAGATGCCAAAGGGCGGCAACAGCAAGGAAACTGCGGAATTTATGGCAAAATGGGAAAGAATCCGCAAGGTCCGCGATGACGTCAACAAGGCGCTGGAAAATGCAAGAAACCAGAAGACCATCGGAAAATCTCTGGAGGCGATGGTACAGCTGACCGCAGACGGAGAGCTGTACGACTTCCTGAAGGAAAATGAAGAGATGCTGGCACAGGTCTTCATCGTCAGCCAGGTCCAGCTGCATCAGCAGGCGGTTGCACAGCCGACCGGCGAGATGGAAGGTCTGGCGGTTGCAATCGAAAAAGCACAGGGCGAAAAATGTGAACGCTGCTGGACATACAGCGATACAGTCGGACAAGATGCAAAACATCCGACCCTCTGCGCACGCTGTGCAGCAATTATCGGCTAAGATTTCAGTACATTGCGGTGCGGGAACCGATCTTCCTGCACCGCTTTTTGTGCTGTACACACGGACAGCCGGAAAAGACAAGGAGGAAAACTATGTTAAGCTACATTTGGTTAGGGATAGCAGCTCTGCTGGTTGCAGTGGACCAGCTGGTAAAGTTTTGGGCAGAGCATTCCCTGAGCCAGGTGGACACCATCCCGCTGATTTCGGGCGTGTTCCATCTGACCTATGTCCAGAATTTTGGTGCGGCATTTAACACCATGAACAACCAGCGCTTTCTGCTGGTTGGTGTGACCTCGGCGGTCCTGCTGTTGATTTTGGTGCTGCTGCTGACACAAAAGCTGCGTTCCCCGTGGATGATTTGCAGCTGGAGTCTGATTCTGTCGGGCGGTGCGGGCAATCTGGTGGACAGACTGTTTCGTCCGGGCGGCTATGTGGTGGACCTGTTTGACTTCAGGCTCATCCATTTTCCGGTGTTCAATGTGGCAGACATCTGTGTCTGCGTGGGTGTCGCTCTGTTTTTGATTTATTTTTTGTTCATCGAACGCAGAGAACACCAGCAGTTTGAGATTCGACAGGAGATCAAGCGGCATGAGTAGTACCCTTCGTTTTACAGTGGACAGCGAACAGGACGGGCAGCGCATCGACAAATTTTTGCAGCAGCAGGTCGAAGGAATGAGCCGCAGTCAGGCACAAAAGTGGCTGGCTGCCGGTCAGGTGCTGGTGCAGGGAAAGGCTGCCGGGAAAAATGATAAGCTAAAGGCAGGGATGCAGGTGGAGGTCTGCCTGCCTGAGACCGCTTTGGCAGCACAGGAGGAAGACGGCGACGAGTGCAACTGGGGAGAACTGCTTGCTCCCGCCGAAGAGCCGCAGCCGCAGCAGATTCCCTTGCAGATTGTCTATGAGGACGAGCATCTGTTGGTGGTGGATAAGCCCAAGCACATGGTGGTCCATCCCGGAGCCGGCAACAGCGAGGGGACACTGGTCAATGCGCTGCTGTACCACTGCGGTGGAAAATTGGCACGCTGCAATGGAATCGAACGTCAGGGAATCGTTCATCGCATCGACAAGGATACCAGCGGTCTGCTGGTCTGTGCGAAGGATGATGAAAGCTACCTTGGGCTCAGCAGCCAGATTCAGCAGCACACGGTGGACCGCTTTTATGAAACGGTGGTCTACGGAAAGGTCAAGCAGGAGGAAGGCGTCATCGACCTGCCCATCGGGCGCAGTCTTAAGGACCGCAAAAAGATGGCAGTGCGCACCGACTGCATCCAGCCGGACGGAAACATTGTAGGAGCCAAGCAGGCAATCACCCATTATCAGGTGCTGGGACGGTACGACGGTTTTACCCACCTGCGTTGTCGGCTGGAAACCGGGCGCACCCACCAGATTCGGGTGCATCTGGCATATCTGGGTCATCCGGTGGCAGGCGATGAGCTGTACGGACCCAAAAAGGCAATCAAGCGGCTGGAAGGACAGTGCCTGCACGCCAGAGCGCTGGGCTTTGTGCATCCCATCACCGGAGAGCATCTGTATTTTGAATCGCCTCTGCCGCCATACTTTACGTCCTTTTTAAAAACCCTGAAACCCCGTGAGGAGGAATAAGCCAATGGAAAAGCAACAGCCGTTTGACGGAATTTTGCTGGTGTCGGACATTGATGGAACATTGACCGACTTGACACAGGTTTCCCGCCGCAACATCGAGGCAATCGAACGCTTTATCTGTCTGGGCGGACATTTTACCCTGTGTACCGGACGACCCAGATGTGCGCTGGGAGAAATTTTGCGGCAGGTGCCGGTCAATGCGCCGATCATCACCATCAACGGAGGCTACATCTATTCGGAACAGAGCGAAGAGGTACTGTTTACCGCCAGCCTGCCGGATACGGTTCAGCCGTTTGTCTACCACCTGCTCGAGCGCTTTGAGCAGATTGGCGCTATGCTGGTGGAGCCGGACAACTATTGGGTTATCCGCTGGGGCGATGAGTCGATCGAAGGGGTGGCACAGCGCCGGGATATGTATCTGCGCGAGGGCTGCTGCAAGCCCTATACCCCGCAGACCGGTCCGCACAGCTGGCACAAGGTGGTGCTGATTGTGCCACCGCAGCAGATTCCCGAGGTGCGCGCCTACATCGAGCAGGCAAACCCACAAGGGTTTTACCCGGTGCAGAGTGATGCCTTCTACCTGGAGCTGGTGGCAGAAGGTGTGGACAAAGGCAAAGGGATGCGTTTGATTCAGCAGCAGCTGGGTATGAACAAAACAGCAGCCATTGGTGACCGGGAAAACGATTTGGCAATGCTGCGGGCGGCAGATTTTTCTGCAACTCCGTGCAGCGGGGACAGAAATCTGCAAAAAGAGGTTGATTTTATTGTCGATTCGTGCGACAATGGAGCTGTAGCAGATTTTATTGAGCGATTAGAGCAGCGGATGTGAGCGCTGCTGCCAAGATAAAAGTTTGAAGGTAGAGAGAATTTTGTACAAACGGGGAATCCTCTGCTGTACAAAAGCTATAAAAGCAACTGAAAGGAATGATCCCACAACATGAACAGCAACTCCAAAAAAGAGCTGGCAATCACAGCGTGCAAGGTCCGCATGGGCGTCATTGAGGGAACTCACTGCGCGAAATCCGGTCACCCGGGCGGTTCGCTCTCGGTAACGGACATTTTGACCTACCTGTATTTTCAGGAGATGAAAACCGACCCGCAGAATCCTGCTTGGCAGGAACGCGACCGTCTGGTACTTTCCAAAGGACACACCGCACCGGCGCTGTATGCTGTATTGGCGCAGAAGGGCTTTTTCCCTGTTGAGGAGCTCAAAACCCTGCGCAAGATCGGCTCCCGTTTGCAGGGACACCCGGATATGAAAAAAATCCCGGGTGTGGATATGTCCTCCGGCTCGCTGGGACAGGGCATCTCTGCGGCGTGCGGCATGGCAAAGGCTGCCAAGCTGACCGGCGGCGAATGGAGGGTATACACCGTTTTGGGCGACGGCGAGATTCAGGAGGGACAGGTCTGGGAGGCAGCCATGTTTGCAAGCCATTACCAGCTGGACAACCTGTGCGTACTGGTGGACAACAACGGTCTTCAGATCGACGGCAACATCAAGGATGTTATGTCCCCATATCCAATCGACGAAAAATTTAAAGCCTTTGGCTTCCACGTCATCAACATCGACGGACACGACTTTGACCAGATCGAGGCAGCCTTGAACGAGGCGCGCAGCGTAAAAGGACAGCCGACTGCAATCATTGCAAAGACCGTCAAAGGCAAGGGCGTTTCCTTCATGGAAAATCAGGCTTCCTGGCATGGCACCGCTCCAAACGACGAGCAGTACCGGCAGGCAATGGAAGAACTTGGACAGCAGCTGGCAGCGCTGGACTGCTGATGGATGCGGAAAGGAAAGGTATTAAAACTATGGCAGAAGTAAAAAAGGTTGCGACCCGCGAAAGCTACGGCGCTACACTCGCGGAGCTTGCGGCAGAATATCCAAATCTCGTGGTACTCGACGCTGACCTTGCAGGAGCTACCAAAACCGCTTCCTTCAAAAAGGTTTGTCCAGAGCGTTTTATCGACTGCGGTATCGCAGAAGGCAACATGATGGGCGTGGCAGCCGGTCTGGCAGCAGCCGGCATGATCCCGTTTGCAAGCTCCTTTGCGATGTTTGCAGCAGGAAGAGCGTTTGAGCAGGTCAGAAACTCCATCGGTTACCCACACCTGAACGTAAAGATTGGTGCAACCCATGCGGGTATCTCGGTCGGTGAAGACGGAGCGACCCACCAGTGCTGCGAGGACATCGCGCTGATGCGCACCATCCCGGGCATGGTGATCATCAACCCTGCCGACGATGTGGAAGCCAGAGCAGCAGTCCGTGCAGCAGCAGCTTACCAGGGACCGGTCTATCTGCGCTTTGGCAGAATGGCAGTTCCGGTGTTCAACGACCCACAGACCTATCACTTTGAGATGGGCAAGGGTATCACCCTGCGCGACGGCAAGGACATCACCATCGTTGCGACCGGTCTGATGGTAGCAGAAGCGATGGAAGCAGGCAAGATGCTCGAAGAAAAAGGCATTGATGCGCGCATCATCAACATCCACACCATTAAGCCATTGGACGAGCAGCTGGTCTGCAAGGCAGCACAGGAAACCGGCAAGATTATCACCGTTGAGGAGCATTCTGTAATCGGTGGTCTGGGCGATGCAGTTTGTGCAGCAGTCAATGCAGGCAGCAACGGCTGTCAGGTGGTCAAGATGGGCGTCCATGATGTTTATGGACATTCCGGTCCGGGCGGCGACCTGATTACCGAGTTCGGTCTGCGTGCAGCCAACATCGTGGAAGAAGCGCTCAAACTGCTTTAAGAGCCAAAGAATCAAAGATAAAACTTCAAAATCCGCACAGTCTTGGGCTGTGCGGATTTTTTGCCTGATTTAAAAAAATGAAAAACTTCGCCTTTGCTTTTGTTTGCATAAGCGGTTGGCTTGTGGTATACTACTGGAAAGTATCGTTTTATAAAAAGGAGAGAAGAGCAATGGTCTTTAAAAGATTGCAGGACAGTCAGGATAGTTTATATTTGCAGGCAATGCAGTTGTATCAAAGCAGCTTCCCACTGCATGAACAGAGGAAGCCGGATGCCCAGCGTGCCATTTTGAAAGAGCCGGACTACCAGTTCAACCTGCTGATGGAAGAAGACCATCTGATGGGGGAGCTTCTCTGCTGGGAAACGCAGGAATTTATCTATGTCGAGCATCTGTGCATTCTGCCACAGCTGCGAGGACAGCACTGCGGCAGTCGGGCGCTGGAGCTGCTTGAACAAAGAGGAAAACCGGTCATTCTGGAAATCGACCCACCCATCGACGACATCTCCCTGCGCAGAAAAGGATTTTATGAACGATCCGGTTATCAGGAAAATCCGTTTACACACGTCCATCCGCCGTATCGGGAGGGCTTTGCAGGGCATCCGCTGGTGGTGATGTCCTACCCGCGGCAGCTGGAGCGGGAGGAGTACGACCGGTTTTATCAGTACCTGTGTTCGGTAGTAATGAAGACACTGTAAGGAAAAAAGGAGAGAGACAAGATGGAACAAAAACAGCCCAATATCCAAACAAGAGAGGATGCCTGCCGCTGGGCGGTGATGCGGGTGCGTGCCTTGATTGCCGACGAAGCGGACTGGGTGACCAATCTGGCAAACGCCAGCGCTGCCATCTTCGAGTGTTGGAAGGAGGTCAGCTGGGCAGGCTTCTACCTGATGAAAAATGGAGAGCTGGTGCTGGGACCATTCCAGGGAAAACCGGCTTGCCGCCGCATTGCAGTGGGCAAAGGAGTATGCGGGACCGCTGCGGCAGAACAAAAAACACAGCTGGTAGCGGATGTCCACCGGTTTCCGGGACACATCGCCTGCGACGGTGGCTCCAACTCGGAAATCGTGGTGCCGATGCTGCTGGACGGAAAGGTCATCGGTGTGATTGATTTGGACAGCTACAGCTTTGACCGCTTCGATGAACGGGAGCAGCAGGCGCTGGAAAAGATTGCACAGCTGCTGGTTCAACAGTGTGACTGGAACAGTCTGGATGCACAGTAGACAGAAAGGACAGGAGCAGATGGGAAAATTAGCAGAGATCAAGGACATGGAGCAGGCGGACAGCAATCAGAGTAAAGAGTTTGAAAAATTTGCCGAGAGCCAGAAAGAGCACAACCGCGTGATGGAAAAGCTGATGAAAATGACAGCAGGCTGTGCAGTCGGCGCACTGGCAGTGGTTGTGGTGGCTGTTTTGGCAATCGTCCCACGTACCGCTTCCGTTTTGGGCAGCGCAGGGCAGATCAGCTCTCAGCTGGAGCAGATGCTCCCGCAGGCAAAGCAGACACTGGAGGATGCGCAGCAAATCACCGAGCAGGTGAAAAACAGCAATCCGCAGCAGCTGCTGGGCAACCTCAACGAGCTTTCCCAGCAGGGTCAGGTCGCGCTGGAGGAGAGTGTGCAGGAGGTCAAGAAGGCGGTGGATGTGCTGGAAAAAATCGACATCGAAGCGCTCAACAAAGCCATTGATAACCTGGGCAAGGCGGTCAGCCCATTGGCAAAGCTGTTTGGAGGAAAATAAGCGGTGGATTATACAAGTAAAGACTTTTATGTGCCGACCATCAATTTTTTTGAAAGCGGGAACATCCTGACCGGTAGCTGCAACGGAATGAACTATAAGGTCACACCCAAGAGTAACGACGAGGGCAAGCTGCTGCGGGTACAACTGTGGTATGGTCCGATGAACCTGGAGCACAGCGATTTGGTGGCACAGCAGGAGTTTGCCCAGTCAAAAGAGAGCGTGCAGCAGGTGGAAAGCTGGCTGCGTGAGCAGTATGAAATCTACCTGAAAACAAAGGGCGCCAGCGATTATCTGAAGAAGAAAAAGAAGAAAAATCAATAGACGCAAAGGAGAAGGACAGGATGAAGGAACAGTACGCCACAAAACGGCTGTTGCTGATACCGGCGAACAAATCGCTGACCGAGGCGGTGACCGATTATTATGTCCGAAACCGTACCTTTTTCCAAGCCTATGACCCGGTGTGCGAGGAGGAGTTTTTTACCCA
>FR880292.1 GCA_000435195.1 Clostridium sp. CAG:169
TGGAACTTTACCCTGAAATGAACGAAAAAATCAAAAACATTCTGAGGGTTGGTGGAGAGCCTTATCTCTTGTATGCTGCGGAGTATATCGAAAGGCTAGAGAAACAACTAAACCTTGCTATTGCTGAATTAAAGCAAGCAGCTGATGATAATGGAGGTTGTTGGGGATGCAAATGGTTAGACGAAGTAACCGATGAATGTACAAGCCCTGAGGGACGGCTGATGTGCGATACAAAAACAAATAATATGTGGGAATTGTAGAAGAAGAAGGAACATCTGAATACAATCTTTATGTTTGCAATGATGAATATGCGGATATTTATAGCGATATTTTTGAAATCAAGTCAGAAATTACATCTCACAGATTGGAGAGAAAACAATGATTACAGAAAAAGAACTCATCCGCCGCGCTCTGCTTGGCGACAAACAGGCTCAGGAAGAATGCACGGCAAAAGGGATTGCGCTGCCGTGTCCGTTTTGCGGTGGTAAAGCAACGATGCAACAGGATATAACAGGCAGAGAATCGTATCATGTTGC
>FR880293.1 GCA_000435195.1 Clostridium sp. CAG:169
CAATCTGCTCGTCAGAAATATCAATGCCAATAATATCAAAAAGATCCAGCAAATCGGCATCCCGCAGTTCCGCCGTGCAACGTGTAAGAATGCACTCATGCAGGCGCTTAAAGAAATCAAAATCGTCGTTCACCCGTTTCATGGTCAGTAACTCTGGGTAATATGGCCGATTGTTACTTAAGAGCGTGAATGTTTCATTGATGGTCTTATCCCAAAGGATGTCACCGGACCCGTTGGATTCAATAATGTCCTGTGTGTTGGTATAGGCACCATATTCGAAATAATCCTGGAGGAGGAACAGCATAACAGCCAACATATTAAATGCGCTGCTGTCACTCGTATCGTTGTACATACGAATGATCTGTTCCCTGGAATTGTACTTTTCCAGAACCTTCAGCACTTGTTTCAGTTCTGCTTTGGGGGTCGTGGCATCAAGCAGATATTTTGGATAGCATTTCAGCACACGACCCTCAATTGTAATCACCCCAACAAAAGTGAATACATACAGATATTCGTTTTCGCCGACCTCAACATCAGCGATTTCGATGTCCTTATCCAACAAATCGGTGAGGTCCTTTTGTGTGTCATTTGCTTTTACGGCCTTCA
>FR880294.1 GCA_000435195.1 Clostridium sp. CAG:169
GTGCTGGTCACCATGGCAAGCGCGGCGACCGTAAAAAGAAAGAACACCGTCTATACGGCGCGTCAGCCTGATCTGACCTTTTATGACATCGACGGAAATCTGCTGGGGACCTTCTCCCATTCGGCAAAATCGGATTTGATTGGTTTTAACAGCACCCGCGTCATCTATAAGGATGAGGAAGGGCAGGAGATTGAAACCAACTATGGCAGGGTGGATGTGACCCTGCACCTGAGCGACGGGACCGGCAAATACTCCACCATGACCCAAACGCGGGAGGATTCCTACTATCTGCGCTACAACATGGGTTCCACCACAGGTGAGGCGTTTTCCAACCGCATCACCTGCTCCAAAGGAAGCGATGACGTCATTGATTTGGACATCGAGCTGCCCAATGTGGTCTTTCGCGACTCCAACGAGATGAAGATGAATGTGATTTTTCAGTATCCGTCGGTGCGGACCTCGACCTCCGGCAAAAAGACCAATGTTGTAAAAACCCGCACCACAGCGGTCAATTTTACCTTCACCAAGGCAAAGCTCGATTTGACGGTGACCAAGCCCAATAATCCTCTGACTGACGACGAGAAGGACAAGGAGAAGGATAAGACCCTTTCCGGCACCATCCGTGAGTACAATTCGGACGGAACACTGGTCAACAAGCAGAGCGGAAGCTACAACGAACAGGATACAGAAAAACCGGAAACAGAGGACGGAGAGAACCAACAGGACCAGCAAAATCCAAACAACCCGGACAGCGAAAACAATAACAACAATAACAACGGAAACAATAATAACGGAAACAATAATAACAATGGAACCGGCGGGAATAACGAGAATAATAACAACGGCAACAACGGCGATACCGACAAGCCGGATACCCCGGAAAATGCCCTGTTTGAAACACCGTATCTGCTGTTGCAGGAGTTTTCCACCGGCGGCTATGACCAGGTGGCAGCCGGCAGCGAATTCCCGTTGACCTTTCTCTGCCGCAACACCAGCCAGCAGATTGACTTGGAAAATATCATCCTCAAGGTAGCGCCCAGCGAGGGCTTGCAGATTGTGGACGGAACCAATGTCTTTTTCCTGCCGATTGTCAACAAGAGCGATACCTTTGAAAAGACGGTCAACATCGCAGTGCTGCCCAATGCCGAGGCAAAATCCCACGCCATCGACATTTCGATGAGTTATGAGTATGTCCTCAACGGTGCAAGACAGAAGGGCGAGATGACCCAGCAGGTGGCGGTGCAGACAATGCAGCCGGACCGCTTCAGCGCAGACCCGGTTTCCGACCTGCTGGAGACGACCGTTGGAGAAGAAATCTACATCACCGGAAAGTATGTCAATAAAAGCCGCGGCGAAATCTACAACCTTTCGGCAACACTGGTCGGCGATTTTAACGGAGCCGGCAAGATTGAGCACGTCGGAAATGTAGCGGCAGGCGCATCGGGTGAGGTGGAATTTTCCTTTACACCGGATACAGCCGGACCGCTCAAAGGCGAGATTGCTTACAGCTATGAGGATGCCGCAGGCATGGTCCGCAGCGTCAGCGTGCCTTTCTCCACCACCATTACAGAAGCTACCATGGACGACATGATGACCGGTATGGGCATGGGTGGCGAGATGGACACAGATGGAATGGAGCCGCCGGTGGAAGAGCCGCAGGGATTCTGGGCACAGCTTAAAAACCCGAACAGCTGGCAGATGTGGGCAGTTGTCGGTGGCGGCTGTGTAATCATTATCCTCGTTGTCGTATCGGTCATCAAACGCAAAAAAGCGGCGGCAGAATTCGAGGACGACGATGAAACTGTTTGATTTGATTTCCATGACCTTTCGAAATCTTCTGCGACGCAAGGCGCGTACCCTGCTGACCATGACCGGCGTTGTGGTGGGCACCTGCGCTATCGTCGTGATGATTTCGCTGGGTCTTGCAATGACCCAGGCGATGGAGGAATCGCTGGCTCAGATGGGGGATTTGACCCAAATCACCATCCAGAACTACGGCAGCTCTCAGGACCTAAAGCTCAACGATGAGGTCGTTTCCAAGGTCCAAAAGTTGGAAGGGGTGGTGGCAGTCACCCCGATGGCAAGCGCCTCCAACCTGAATATGATGGCGTATGCCGGACGAAACGACCGCTATCAGATGTATCTGTACAACGTCATGGGTGTTTACCCCGAGGCGCTGCCCTACTTTGGCTATCAGGTGCAGGAGGGAGAAATGCTGACCTCCAGCCCTGCGCCCAAAAAGACAGCTTATATGATGTTTGGCGGAGAGTCAGCATATGAATTTGAGGACAGCAAGCGCAGCTGGCGCAACAACCGCGTCTATGCAACACCCGACGAAAACGGCAAGATGCCGGACCCGTTTGTCGACCCAATGAACGATAAAATCACCCTCAGGCTGCAAGCGAGGGAGTTCGACGAAAACGGCAAGCCGAAGTATCCCGAGGTGACAAGGGATGTTCACGTCACCGGCGTGCTGGTGTCGGATAACAGTGTCGGCTGGGAAACCAGCTACTATTGCTTTATGGACATCCGCGAGCTGCGGGAGCTGGAAAAGGAATACAAGAGGGTCAACAAGATTCGCGACGACAAAAACAGCGACAACAATAACGGACTGGAAAACTACCAGCAGGTCAAGGTCAAGGTGTCGGACATCGACTTGGTGTCGCAGGTGGACCAGGCGATCAAAGGAATGGGTTTTGAAACCTACTCTCTGGATTCGGTGCGCGAGCCGATGCAGAAGCAGATGCAGCAGCAACAGCTGTTTTTGGGCAGCCTGGCTGCTATCTCTCTCTTGGTTGCTGCCATCGGTATCACCAACACAATGATCATGTCCATCTACGAACGCACCCGTGAAATCGGCGTTATGAAGGTGCTGGGCTGTCGGGTCGGCAATATCCGCGCTGTCTTTTTGATGGAGGCGGGATTGATTGGCTTTGGCGGCGGTCTGGCAGGAGTGGGCATCAGCCTGCTGATTTCCAAGCTGCTCAACTATCTTTCGATGAACGGCGGCATGGGTGCAGATGGCGGAGGAATGCTGTCCGGTATGATGGGCGGCATGGGTGGAATGGCTTCGGGTTCGCAGCTTTCCATCATTCCGGGTTGGCTGATTGTCGCGGCGATTGCGTTTGCCACCGTGATTGGGCTGATTTCCGGCTTTTATCCTGCTAACCGTGCAGTCAAAATTTCCGCACTGGAAGCAATCAAGCATGAATGATATAAACAAAGGTCCTGTGGGGAGCAATTTCCTCACGGGACCTTTTCTTTACAAGCGGGAGAAAACTAGCTATAATAAAAGAAAAAACAAAGGAGGAATTTTATATGATCGAATCCTGTATCACCTTTTTGCCAGTGAGCGATTTAAAAAGAACCGTCCAATTTTATACCGAGGTGATAGGGCTTACACTCTGGAAGGATATGGGCAGCTGTGTCATCCTCGACTGCGGCAAAGGCTACTGGGGATTTTGCCAGTATGAGGACGGCAGACCGCTTGCCACCGGTACCTGTATGTCGCTCAACTGCACCGACTGTGCAGAGGTGGACGAGCAGTACCAACGGCTGACCGCGCTGGGTATCACAACACAGGGAAAGCCAGCCCGCCATCCAAAGTTTCCGGTCTACTCCTTCTTCTTTTCC
>FR880295.1 GCA_000435195.1 Clostridium sp. CAG:169
GTGCGGGAGCGCAGGAGAGAAACATCAAGATTATGCTGCCGCTGGTCACCGGCGTGCAGGAAATCCGCGCAGCCCGCAGTCTGCTGGAGGAATGTAAGCAGGAGTTGAGCCGCGAAGGCTTGGAGTACGACCCGAAGATTGCACTGGGCGTGATGATTGAAACACCGGCTGCTGCTTTGACCGCCGACCTGATGGCGAAGGAGGCAGACTTCTTCAGCATCGGCACCAATGACCTGACCCAGTACACCATCGCGGTGGACCGCGGGAATGCCAAGGTAGAGCAGCTGTATACTACCCTGCACCCGGCAGTGCTGCGCAGTATCCGTGGAATCATCCATGCGGCAAAGCAGGCAAAGATCCCGGTCGGTATGTGCGGCGAATCGGCTGCCGACCCGCTGCTGATTCCGCTGCTGATGCAGTTTGGTTTGGATGAGTTCAGCGTCAGCGCTTCTTCGGTTTTAAAAACCAGAAAGACCATCTCGGAATGGAACCGGGAGCAGGTAGAGCAGGTGGCAGAGCAGGCAATGCAGCTGTCCACACCGCAGGAGCTGGATGAATATCTGCACCGTGCTTGCAATCATTCTCTTTAGAAATCTTCTATAAAATTGACATACACCACCTTTTTCTCCCTTTACAACAGGACAAGTTCTTCGGCACTAACTGGTGCCGAAGAACTTGTCCTGTTTGCTTTTATAATTGTGGCTGATAATGAAGAGAAAATCAGCTGAAGAGTTGACTTTTCTGGACAAATACAGTATACCATAACTACAAATTAGCTTGTGCTAACTGTAAAAAGGAGGGGATTTTATGAGTCATGCGCTTGCTTGGGCAGCCGGAGGTACCGGCTTTACCTTTTTGATGACGACCTTGGGGGCAGCCATGGTATTCTTTTTTAGAAAGGCGGTCAGCGCCAACATCCAGAGGATTTTTCTTGGATTTGCAGCAGGGGTGATGATTGCTGCGTCGGTTTGGAGTCTGCTGATTCCTGCGATGGAGGAGGCGCAGGCGGCAGGTGTT
>FR880296.1 GCA_000435195.1 Clostridium sp. CAG:169
CCTTGAATCAAGCCAAACAGCACGGTAAAATCAAATTGAATTATGGAGTAAAACATGCTATAATAAAGAAAAAGGAAAGGGTGATTCTATGGAAAACATGGAATTGTTGCAAGCAATGCGCCAAATGATGGAGGAAGTTGTTTCGCCTATCTATGAACGCATGGACAAAATGCAGGAGGAGCTTTCATCTGTAAAAGAAGAAGTTGCGTCTGTAAAAGAAGAAGTTGCGTCTGTGAAATCTCTGGCTACCAAAACGCAGATTGCGATGGAGAATGACGTTGTGCCCAAAATCAAATTACTGTTTGAGGGACACACGATTCTGCACAGCCGTTCAGCGCAACTTAACGAAATGGAGAGAATCCTGCGTGAAGTCCAATCTGATGTTCTGCTGCTGAAAAATATTGTAGCATCGCATAGCGGTGATATTAGAATGTTGAAACGTCGTAGAATTGGAAACTAAATATAAAATACGGAAAAACCGCTGAAAAGCGTCTCTTTTTCTCTGTACCGATTGGAAAGAAAAGACAGCAATGCATGGATCATTCCGCTAAAAAGCAACCCCGACCTTCCCAAAGGAGCCGAGCCGCTATGAAAAAGAAAATCGCCATACTGCTATCTGCCATTGTTCTTCTTTTGATTGGTGCGGCTGTGTGGTTTCACACTCCGCTCGACTTAATGGATTTAGACCCGAACAAGGTCATGGAAATCGTTATTTTTAACGGCAACAGCGGAAATACGACCCATATCACCGACAAAGAACAGCTCCATTATATTGTTGAAAACCTGAATCGCATCGAAGTAAAACGCACAAAGCCTTCGGTCGGAGTCATGGGATATAGTTTGAAAGTTACGATTTACCTGGATGACGGAAACGAAGCCGGTGATTGGAACAATTTTATCATCAATTCAGAGGACACCATCCGAAAAGACCCGTTTTTCTATTCTGTAACCAAGGGCAGCATCGATTACAGCTATCTTGAAAAGATTGTAGAATCGTCGGAATCTTGAGTTCGTAGGGGAGAGCCGCTATGAAAGAGAAAAGCCGCTTCATCGGTGTAGGAATTACGATTTATATTGCTTTGTCTGGGATTGACCGCTTTGTTTATCCGATCCCGAATGTTATTTATATTCCGTTCGCCATTCTCGGCATCGCTTTGATTCTCATTGGCTTTTTTAAGGGGAAATCGAAATAACAAAATCTCAGCCATACAGCCGACAGATTCCATTCTTCAGGCTGATGAAGGATACGATAAACAACAGATTTAAACTTGACAAGGAGAGATTACTATGTGGATGGCATGTGCGGCATTGAGTATCATTTTTTATGTGAGCGGTTGGATTTTCCTATCAAAAAAGAAAAGCATCGCTGGTTGGTCATCCGCCGGTTCTCTTGCTTTTGTGGCTTTAACGCTTCTGATGCGGTATCGGATGGTCTTAAATTGGGTCAACGCCGAGGACTGGTCTGCTTTATTGGATGTCGTCCCAAGCATCTTTCCGATTTTAACAGGATATGTGGCTATCATGCTTTTAGCCAATGCCGTTCTGATTGCTTTCGCAGTAAAAAGCATAAAGTCCAGGTAATATTGAAACCCTGTTTGCACAACCAACAGACCGGCTGCAATCAACATTTACAATGAATATAAAATTTGAAAACACCTGCCGATTTCCTTTAAAAACGGCAGGGGCTTTTGTTTTTGGAAAACTGTTTAAAATTTCACCTTCTATCTCTTTACTTTAAGAAAACAGGTGGTAAAATTACAACGATTGGTGCGTTTATCCAATCTGTTCTGAAATTTGAATGAGGAGGCAGCCAAAGCAATGAGTTTATTCCACAAAGCTGTTGTTGTCGAGTGTTCTAGCGGCACAGAGGATTTAGCAAAAGAGATTGAGAAAAAAGCCGAAGAGATGCTCAAGAAAGGCTATCAGCTGATTACCATGTCGATGGTCGGAACAACCCAGGCAATCCTGGTGTTTAAGCTCTAAGACCTGCACCGCAAGGACCTCTTCTCGCCGCTCTGACGAGGAGAGGTCCTTGTTTATCTAAGACTTTTCTATGATACCTCCTGCCGCTCCAGACAGCACAGCAGGATCCAGAAGGTGCGGTCGTACAAAAAGCCAAAGCGGCAGGACATCAGGCTGTTGAGCAGCACCATCCCAAACCCGAATCCTAAAAACAGACCCAGCCAAAGGCTGCCGCTTCTCAAAAGCGCCGGCAGATATTCCCGTATCAGGTATACTGCCAGCAGCAGCCAGACACTCACCCCCAAAACCATCTGCACCAGACCTCCGTTGAGCAAATCGGTCAGCAGAAAGTTGTGTGCG
>FR880297.1:0-3554 GCA_000435195.1 Clostridium sp. CAG:169
GATCACCCCCGCGTGTGCGGGGAAAAGTGCGACTTTGCCGATGAATGTACAAGCCCTTTGGGATCACCCCCGCGTGTGCGGGGAAAAGTTCTTTTAAAACTGGAATATACTTTTGCAATAAGGATCACCCCCGCGTGTGCGGGGAAAAGAAAGAGAGAACCATTAACAAAACACATGGTCAAGGATCACCCCCGCGTGTGCGGGGAAAAGACTAAAAAAAGCCCATAAAATCAAGGACTTTGATCCCGTACCTATCCGATTTCATTTAGTTTTTCGTAGATTTGAAAGGTGGTGTAGCAATCTTCCAACGCCCGATGGAAACGTTCCGGTTTGATCTCAAAATAGCCCGCCAGCGTTTCCAACCGATAATCTGCTATATCCTGGACCCTTCTTCGTGCCAAGGTCAACGTATCAAAGCAGGAATTTACAGGAATCGAAATCCCGGTATCCACACTTGCTTTTTTTAAAAACGCCAGATCAAAGCTTAAATTATGTCCAATCACGACACTTTGCCCTAAAAAGTCCCAAAATTCCTCCAGTGCTTTTTTTAGTTCGATGCCTTTGTCTGCCATCTGTTGTGTAATTCCGGTTAAATCCATAATATCCTGTGGAATCGGGCACTTTGGATGAATCATCGCCGAAAAGCGTTCCGATATTTTATGTTCAATGATTCGTAATGCACCAATTTCCAGAATCTCGTTGTGTGCTGGATCCAATCCCGTCGTTTCAACATCAATGACAACATAGCCTCTCTTTTGTGCTCGTTTGTCTTGTTCGGCACGTTTGTTCTGAACCATTCGGCTAATAGCTGCTTTACTTGATCTGTCCATTGATACCGCACCGGATTCGGTTGTTGCAGGTCGCATCATCAGTGTCAATCCTTCAAAATCCACCGGCATCCAACGGGTGTTGTGGACCCGGAATTCCATTCCCTGTTCGTTGTTGGCAGAATACACCATCGTCGCACGTCCTCTGGGAAGGTTGTCACAAATGCGCTTCCACAGTTCTTCCCGCACTCGCTTGTTCAGCTGTCCAACATAGACACCTGTGTTGATTTCCAGAAGCCATTTGGACAAATCTCCACGCAGCCGAGGCGGACAATCCGTAAGTGTTACAACAATCATCTTTACTCCTTCGCACTGTAAGAACGTCCGTTTTCCACACACCCCTGTTTGTCATCCCATAGATACACTGCATTTTGAAGTTCACATGATACATCATCCGCAGCAAACAGCGTCTGAATATCCCGCACCATCCTTTCCATCAGATGATATTTCTTCATTGCATCTCGGGTGTTTCTCCGCATAACAGAGGCAATATCCTCCTTTTCCACAGTCGCAGCCAACTCAAAAGCCAACGGAATTGTAATATCTGCTTTATAGAGGTCTGCTATATCATACACAAAGGAACACTCATGACCTGTGTGGACGAATCCCAGACCCGGCGAACAACCAAGCGCTTGAATCACTGCGTGAGCTGCTCCATAAAGGCAAGCATGTCCGGCAGAAAGCGCTTGATTGACCGGGTCTCCTCCCGAAAAATTTTCCGGGTCATAATTTCGTCCATTCCATGGAATATTCCATTTTTTAGAACACTGACGATATACCGCACGAATTCGGGCGCCTTCCCTGCCACGCAACTGCTGCAACGTCAACCGGGATACATCTTCATTTGGAAATCGCATACTGTACATTTGACGTACTACACCCAAGCGAAGCCGGACGTTGCTAACCAGCTCTGCCTGTCGAATCAACAGGTTTGCCCGATGTGTCAAAGCCCGACCACCTGCATAGTAGCGCACGCCATGTTCTCCTACCCACAGGACACTGACTCCAGAGTCACCAATCAATTCCATTGCACGATGGGTCACTTTGGTACCGGGTCCCAGAAGCAAAACGCTAATGGCAGCAGAAGGAAGGAAAACTGTCCCACGGTCGTCTGTTACAGTGATAGCTCCGTCCTGCCTGTTCAGAACGCAATGCTCCAGATAGATAAATGTCATTCTATCAGAAATTTGCGGAAGAGCTTGAAGTTCCGGGCGAATCATTCCAGGTATTTCAGCCATAACTTATTTCCTCACCTGTACAACTGTCATCAACCCTGTACCATAGGCTTTTCCGCGTCCTATTCCGCTACAAAGCATCTGTCGAAATATTTCCGGGTTACTTACTTCCAAAATTCCCTCATAGGTCACCGCCAAAAAGGTAACGTTTTTCCCGCTGCTTCCCTTTTTGAAGCGATACCAGACCGATTTTGTTATGCCGAATTCTTCTTCCGACAGGATAAATCCATATTTCTCGCTTTGTCGTTTTAGCCACTCGATCTGATTTTGAGGAGTGCTGTGCGCACACACCCGACCTCGTTGTCCCGGACCTGCCGGAACACTGTAGGTGGGATTCGCACAAAGGCAGAATTGCCAGCGACTGCCCTGACAGATTCGATCCAACAGCGGGGTATAATCCTTTGTTTGCCAGGTTTCTCCCGGTGGTGCAAACTGCACTGCCATCCTGCTGAGGTCCGGTTTTTCGGAGCTGAGAATCAAAAGATAATTCTGCCCGCCTCGACTATCAATCCGCCACAAATTTCTCTGCCGCTCCCCGGGGAAGGAGGATTCCAGTGCACCGTGGAGTTTGTTGGGTGCAGAAATAGCTGATAAGGTGCGATGGTTATTCATATCAAGACGCATTTGCGTTAAGTACATATTTCCTCCCCCAATTCTGTCATTGGATCGTGTTCAGCAATGGGATGCAACGGATAGGTAACCACCCGACGAAATTCATACTTACGGTGAGTGGGATCAAAGGACAGCGGTACATCCCGAATCAGCCCTCCCTGTTCACCTCTTTTCGCATCCAGCACCAGTCGGGTGGATGTATCCGGTGCATTCTCCCGCAAAGCTTCCTCCAACGGCTTAGGGGATATTTCCAGAAACACCCGTCCGGTGGGAGGGCAGGAGCGCCGTCCCAGATACAGTGGAAATACCGGAGCTTGTAGTGCCTTGCCAATCTTGTTCAGCAGTTCCTCGTCCTTACTTTCCAGTCCGGCAACAAAGATAGCATCTGATAGATAGTAACGGTGGGTTACATAAGGACTGCCTTTTCCCGGATGGGCTGTATGATAATCCCGTATCATGGTACCTTCCCGGTCCACCCGGATACCAAAGCGCAAAGATGCCAGTGTATGTAAAATTTCCTGGTCCTGTCTGGGAATTCCCAATGCAGCGGCAATCAATCCAATTACACCGCTTTTACTTGGTTCTCGCTGCGTTCTCCTCACATCAAATTTCGAGTCCGTCCCCCAGGACTGCATCGGTCCTGCAAGACGCAGAAGCAGCGTACTCATTTTATTTCCCCTTTCAGCCATGCTTCCAATGTATTCAGCAGAGCATCTACAGAGCAAGGCTCCGCCAGAGATTCCAAACCTTTTCCCACCGTCAGAGACAGCTCCGGTGCAGCTGCAAAATCACGGTAGGTTTCATCTGCATAAGCTGCTAAAGCCTTTGCGGAATTGGCAACATAGCCTTCGTTTCCGGCGCGCACGGGCTTCTCAAAAGC
>FR880297.1:3599-9867 GCA_000435195.1 Clostridium sp. CAG:169
TCGGCGGACGGCCACATACACCACATCCGGGCGGGTCCAGTTGGCAAAGGTGTTCTGCTTGCCAGTGGGCATGCTGCGGATAAACGCCTCCGCAAAAGCCCGCACTGCCTCCGGTGTTGCCTCTCCAAGCATCTTTTTTAAATCTTCCACATTTACCGTGGCATAGCGGTATAAGGTAGAAGAATTGAATTCGACGGTTCCCAGATGACCGGCACCGGCATTGTCCTCTGGAGAGCAGTCGTCCACAGCAGTGAAATAATCAAATTCATTTTCTATTGCATGGGTGGAAATTGCATGAGCAACCTGAGCGGCAGCATCGAAATTGAGCCCGGGATCATCTGCCACCATCCGACCAAACAAGGCAAGGTCAACGCTGGGTCTGGCTTTCAAAGCCTCTTTGCATTCCGTTTTGTTGGGTGCCTTTTCCTGTCTGGCGGCAATCTCTGCCAACTGATGGATTTGACTGGGGCTGATGAAAAATAATGCGCCGGTCTTCAGCTGATTTTTGTCTTCCTTTACTTTGACTCCGGCAGCCTCCAATACCTTCTTTGCAGAGTCTTGCGCCTGTTTTTCGGTACACTCCGGGTCGAGTGCTATAACCTGCCCTGCGACCAAATCAATCACCATTTTGGTTCGCTGTCCCACATCCTCCTGAGACAATATATCCTGAAATTTCAGTCGCATAGCACGTTTCCAAGCCTGACTGGACACTCTGGCGCGCGTCACACCGCCGTAAATAGCCGTCTTGGGACTGCCGGTATCATCGCGGTTCACACAGCTGGGAGGAACCGTCTGCAGTACGTGGAAGTCAACATAGATTCTTTCACTGTTATTCATGATTGTCATCCTTTCTTTCCTGACGCCGGTACACAGTCCGGTAAAAATCCTGTCCCCATTGCAGACGAATTCTTGCAGCTCCGTCCGGCGTTTGGAAGACATATAAATCTCCTGCCAATTCTACATAATCCAGAGGGATACCATCCCTGCGCAAAAGCTGGATCAACCCGCGCAGATGGTGCAGACACTCCGGCATACCTTTAGCAGTAGCAAATGCATTAAATCGGCGCTGAACCGGTTTTAGGTGATCTTCATCGCCGTCTGCCAAGCTGCCGATGGCAATTCCCAGCCTTTGCCCATCCATATGCATTTTCTGGTCGTTGCCCTGCTGATGCATGGCATATAGAGTCAAGGCACCGCACACCGCCCATTCTTCCCATGTAGGGTTGCCGTTTTGGCTCATAAGCTCCTCTGGAAAATCCCGAAACAGAAGCTCCCAGAGCTGAGGTAGCTCTCCCGGCTTCTTGCCAATCCCACGGCGCAGATTTGCCAAATCGGCACGAACCAGATGCGGATTGGGTTCCGTTTGCCAGTACATGAGTCTTTTGCGCACAAAGCTCATTACCTGCTTTTTACGGTCGTTCATCTGTTTTCTCCTTTGTTATGCTTTTCATGTTGAAGTGATCTCTTATCTGCCAGAAAAATCGATTAAAAACATTCGGTGAAGAATAAAACTTTCCTTCTACCCAACGTCCTGCAAACGCTGCTTCTCCGGCATTTTGAACCATTTTTTGTCCCTGTTTCATTGCGAGATGATATGCCTCCATACGCCACTGCTCATCTTTTTTTGCCCGGAGTTCTTCTGCATCCCCCAAATCAGGGTCAATGGAAGCCAGCCACCTGCGAAACGGAATATCCACTGCGGAATAATACATTTGGCTTGCCTGATAGATTCTGCCTTTTTCTGCGTCGCTGTCCGGTTGCCCGCCGGCTGCCTTGAAAAGTTCTTCTGCTAACACCCCCAAAAACCATGCTGCTTTCTCGGTCTGGGCAATTTTATCTTGGATCAACTTATCCCACAATTTTCCTCCTTCCTCCAAAAGAGAAATGTGGAAATCCAGATGGTCCTCCAATATATCTTCTATAAAGAAGTCCTTATCACCATATTTTGCTCCTACAGTGCGGAAATGGATGATAAAATTATTCTCAAGAACTTCTTTCCATTTCAGCAATACGACCCAGTTCATAATTCCGGGCGTCTTGCCATTACTTTGTGGTACTGTGATTGCAGAAAAATCGCGCCACATTTGCCGATCTGGTTTTAGTCGTTTCGGTTGGTTGTAGCCCGGTTCATTTTTCTTTCCTTCCCGATACTCCCATAGGGTCATCTGTTCTGCATCGGCATTGATCTTAGAGAAAAAATCACCGCCTAAAAGGGTATATCCTACGACCTGTTCATTCTCCCTGATCAGGAGCAACCTGCGTGATTGCAGCGTCAGCAACTCCGCCTGGTTGTCCGGCATCGCAATTTCTGTTCGCTCCTCTCCCTTGGGTTTTTCCAATTCCCATACAGGGGCAGGTTCCTCCCAAATCTGGCTTCCATCTTTTAAAAGTGCCAGATTCAACATCAGTGTTTCAAAAAGCGTTTTCCCCTCGGCATAGATAAGTCCCAATTTCCCCAGCCAACCGGCACCTGGTGAGGGGAGTCCCTTCCCCTTCGGCTTTGCAGAGGTATCGTCAAAGCCGTTGAGGTGAATAAGCCACCTTGCCGCTGCCGCATAGTCTAGCCCTGCCTTTTCTTTTCCTAAACAGACTGGGAAAAGCCGCACCTTGTTGTTGCTCTCAGACAGTTCGCCATTTAACTTCGCAGCAGTATATACAGTTCCTACGGATGCTGCCGGAGTCTGATAGAATGGGTGTTCCGGGTGGAAAAGCCAGAAGCGCTCTTTCCATTGTTCCAAGTATTTTCGAATCGGTTCTCGTGGAAACTGTCCAGTCTTCCACAGCATCTGCCAACGCTGTACTGCCTGACCTGGAGTTTCTATAGGATTGTCCTCACCATCCAAATCCATTCGATAGAAAACCGTATGTAGCACTGCCAGCAAAAGGCGCAGAATTGCAACATCCTGTGTCGGAAGCTCTCCTGCCAGACGCCGATAGTGATGACCTTCCCACAATGCTTGTGTCAAAGAAATTTCCTGAGCCGTACAGTCCTCTGTCATTACTCTGATCCAAGGTTCATCTAAGAGATTAAATTCAATCTCGGACATTTTATTCCTCCTTTTCTGCTAATCCAAACTGTGGATTGTAATACAATTTCTTTCCGGCAAGTTCTGCGGTTCCTTCCGAATTCAAAACAAGGAATAACTCGCCTTGTAACACTGGGGATTGCAGCCATTCAAAGAATTTCTCTCCCATCTGTTCTTCCAATTCTTTAATCACCGCATCAATACAGTAGTTTTGGCTGAAAGTAGAAGGAAGGCGCAATCTCTGGGCAGCAATAACTCGACTTTCTTCTATGCTGGGTTGTATATTAAGTTGGTAGCGCTCTCTGGAATGTTCTTTTGACAACAGCTTGATCTGACCATCTTCATCTTGCTGAACCACCAGCACCTCAATAGCGGCTGTTCCATCGCGGACAGCTGCCTGCGCCTGTAAATCTGTAAACATCTGCATATTATCCATTGTGCCAACAATTGTATCAAAGAATCCATCTGTCGAAGGTGGAAGCATACAATAACTACTGGCACGCTTCCGCTGTTTTTTTTGAAATAATTGATGCTGATTTTTCGCATCTTCATACTCCGGTGTAGATTCCGGCTCCCAAAGTGCCTCATCATATGTTTTCTGCACCAATGGGGAAATGTCCTCCGGCAATCTGATTTGATTCGGCAACAAGCCCCGGGTTCTCAGCAACAGATAAGCACCGTAGACTGCAAGGCTACCGGCATCCAGTTCTCCCTGCGCACCAAGCACCAGACAGCGTGGCGTTATTGCCTTGGTGGGTCTTTGCCTGGAGTGGCGATGCAGGCGACCGATTCTCTGCAACAGCAGGTCCATCGGGCAAAGATCCGTAATCAGAAGGTCAAAGTCCAAATCCAGAGATTGCTCCAACACCTGAGTTCCAATCACAATGACTCCCTTGCGTTGCTCCAATGTAGAATGTTTACCAACATGTTCCAGAATATCCTGCTCATGTTGCAGCCGGTCCGGGGTCAAATATCTGGAGTGATCCATCAGTATTGTCGCCTTAGGATAGATCTCTTTTAAGCGTTTCCACAATTCCTGTGCCCGCTTCACTGTGTTTACAATAAAACCCACACAACCATATTCGATTATATTGCCCAGTTCCGCGATTGCCTGCTCTTCTGTACATCTCTCGACGAGAACCGTCCGGCTGGTTCCCTCCGATGGAATTGCCAATTTATAATGATGGTTATCGCTTGTCCAGGTAAGCAGAGGATACTCCTGGATATTTTTGAATTCAGCAGGTGGTTTCTTGCCGGAATAAGCATGGAGCAGCTCGGCTCTTCTCTTTCCGGGCAGGGTGGCTGACAACAATATTACCGGAACATGATAGGCGCCCAACCACTTCAATGCGCAGTCCAAGTAGGTGTTCATGTAGGTGTCATAGGCATGACATTCATCAATAATGACAACTTTTCCAGTCAAACCCAGGTGCCGAAGCATAACATGCTTCTGACGAAGCGCTGCCATAAGAAGTTGATCCACTGTACCTACAACCAGGTTTGCCAGGAGCTTTGTTTTTCTTCCTCGGAAGAAGGAGTGTACAATCAGAGATTCCGGTACCATATCATTTGCCCAAAGTTCCTGCTCCTCATCACCGACCTGAACACTCCCTTCTTCCAACTGCCGAAAGGATTCATTAAATTCCGCCTGTCCATGGACCAGGGACACAGCAATCCCACTGGATTCCGGCTGTTGTTGTGCCCATTGAGTCATTCTTGTGAACATGGCATTGGAGGTTGCCTGAGATGGCAGGAAAAAAGCAATCCCTCCCAAATGAAAACGATTCATCATAATCTCAGCAGCAGAGAGTGCCGCCTCCGTTTTCCCCTGACCCATAAGAGCTTCTAAAATCATGATTCCCGGTTTTTCCATTTCCGCTGCAATCTGCTTAACAGTTTCCTGCATACGATTTGCTGAAAACCCAAAGCGACTCATAAAAAAGTAGGGCATTTTCCAGTCGTCAGACACCTTCCATGGGGCGGGAAGATTCAATTTCTGGAGGGCAAATTCTGCTCGCTTCGGGTCATATTTCCGAGGCAGCTCATCCTCCCTGATCATTGGGAAAAAAGCAGTGTTACTGGCAATCCAATCTGCCATGATAACAAGACCTGTCAACGCCATCTGTGCAGCCATTCCACATTTGGGTAAATCTTCATGATGGATGATCCCGATTCCATTCAAAGCCCAAGTAAGCAGTTCCCGTTGCGTATTGCCCCACAGGGTGTCCCGTTCTTCTGTATTGTTCCAACCGAAAGACATCGGAGATTCTTCGCGAAAGGAAACGATACGATGACTCTCCGGTTTCCCGTGGTGTGCGCCGACTACAGCAGCCAAACATTCATTGATTTCTTCCGCTCGTAGTATTTCCGCACCTGCAGCAGCATGAAACAGCTTTTCATTAAATAAGCCCTTCTGCGGTTCTGTAACTAGTCCATTTTTTTCCAGCCGATGCCGCAACGTCTCTCGGTGAGCCAATATCTTCCGCTGAAACATTGGCGTTGCTTTGCCAATATCATGCAGTAGCGCAGCTGCAATAGCGATTTTGCAAAGTTTCTCCTGCGTTAACTCCAATTCGTCATCATAATCATCAGGAAGCCAATGCCACAGCAAATACTCCATTACAGCTGCGGTATCTTGCAGATGAACAACCAGTGGCAGCCAAAGCGTTTCATCCTCTGCGTCTGTCTTGGCATTCAATGCCCATGCCGCATCACTAAGTTTTTCTGTGCCTCCAATCAGATATTGTACAGGCAGATGATTCATATACGCATCACTCCTTTTCGCTCTGTTTGTATTTGATATACCGCTGTGAGAGGGCGCCGGATTTATATTGATCCTGTTGTAATTGATACAAAACTTCTTTAAGAAGTATCGGTCAATGATAAAATATATTTGACGTTCCGAAAACAGAGCAACTGGACTGTTTTTTATATTTGCTATATTTATCACACAATGGAAACATCTCAGTTTGCAAAAAATTTGTGTAAATTGGTGCGTCTTACAGAATTTTTATGAAATTTCGGAGGAATACCAATATAGTAATAATGCGTGAATATTTATATTCTTATCGTACCATAAACATCCATATTTTTCAAGCTGTTTTGCTTTTCATCACCTATCTGTTAAAGCTCGTAAACACATGGCTACGTTTATTCTGCCTTTTCTTAAAACATTTCCCCCGTTCTTTATTTTGTCGTTCAAGTATCGTATGATTAGCTCCTATTAGGAAAACACACTGTCA
>FR880298.1:0-2691 GCA_000435195.1 Clostridium sp. CAG:169
TGCGGCTGTTCGGGCTGCTGGGCAGGGAGGACGATCTTGTCATTCCCTGGGAGGACATCCAGGTCATCGGGCAGGACACCATCTTAGTGCGGACCCGACCGGCTGCGCTGAGCGGTCGCAGGCGTCATAAACCGTAGGGCTGTTCGGGCATTTTGTGTGCAAAACGTCTAAAAAGGGGAAAAACGGAAAAAATGGCGTAAAAAGGACAAAAATTCACTTGATTTTTTAAGGATGGTTTGTTATAATACTCGGGAACGGCAAAAAAGAGCGACAGAAAGCCGCACTTTTTCCGTATCTTATATCACACGTTTTGGATTGACCGGGATGGTGCCGACAGGCTAACCCACCTTTTCGGGCAGGATGAGCAGCCTAAGCCCATTGGCTCTTGTCCTTCGGAATCTCGGCAAAGCTTCCAAGACGGAGGTTTAACCTTAAGGAGGAAATCAACATGGGCGTAGTATCTATGAAACAGCTGCTGGAAGCAGGCGTACACTTTGGTCACCAGACCCGCAGATGGAACCCGAAGATGGCTCGTTACATCTTCACCGAAAGAAACGGTATCTACATCATCGACCTGCAGAAGACCGTTAAGAAACTCGAAGAAGCTTATATGTTCGTTCGCGACGTAGCAGCTAACGGCGACAACGTTCTGTTTGTTGGTACCAAGAAACAGGCTGGCGAGTCCATCAAAGAAGAAGCAGAGCGTGCAGGCGCACACTATGTAAACGCTAGATGGCTGGGCGGTATGATGACCAACTTCAAAACCATCCGCCGCAGAATCCAGAGACTGGAGCAGCTGCGCAAGATGCAGGAAGACGGCACCTTCGATCGTCTGCCAAAGAAAGAAGTCGGCAAACTCGAGCTGGAAATCGAAAAGCTGGAGAAATATCTGGGCGGTATCAAGACCATGGACAAGCTGCCAGGCGCACTGTTCATCGTTGACCCAAGAAAAGAAAGAATCGCTGTTGCTGAAGCAAAGAAACTGGGTATTCCGATCGTTGCTATCGTTGACACCAACTGCGATCCAGACGAGATCGATTACGTCATCCCGGGTAACGACGACGCAATCCGCGCTGTTAAGCTGATTGCAGGCACCATGGCTGACGCTATCATCGAAGGCAGACAGGGCGCACAGAGCGCAGAGGATGCTGAAGAAGAAAAAGACGCTGAATAATCTTTAACGTCGGATCAGTCAAGCATACAGGTCCCAGTAAGGGTTCCTTGTTGGGGTCTTTTCCCGACAGGCACCTGTACTGGGACCTTTTTTCAAAGCATTTATCCTTTTGTTTTATAAATTTATCATTTCAGTTTGGAGGAATTTAATATGGCATTCACCGCTCAGGACGTAAAAACACTGCGTGAAATCACCGGCTGCGGCATGATGGACTGCAAAAAAGCACTGACCGAAACCAACGGCGACCAGGAAAAAGCAATCGAGCTGCTGCGCGAAAAGGGTCTGGCTGCTGCTGCTAAAAAAGCTGGACGCATCGCTGCTGAAGGTATCGTAAAAGCATATGTTGACACTGCTAAGAAGGTTGGCGTTGTAATCGAAGTAAACGCTGAGACCGACTTCGTTGCAAAGAACGCTGATTTCCAGGCATTCGTTGACACCTGCGCTCAGACCGTTGTAGAGCAGAATCCTGCTGATGTAGACGCTCTGCTGGCTTGCAAAGCTTGCGGCAGCGAAATGACCATCGCTGACCTGACCACCGAGAAGATTCAGACCATCGGCGAGAACATCAAGATCAGACGCTTTACCCGCTATGAAGGCGATGTGGCTACCTACATCCATGCAGGCGGCAGCATCGGCGTTATGGTTAAATTCGATACCGACGTTGCTGACAAAGAGGGCTTCGAAGAGTACGGCAAGGACGTTGCAATGCAGGTTGCTGCTGCAAACCCTAGCTACCTCAACGAGACCGAAGTTCCTGCTGAGGTTCTGGAAAAAGAAAAAGAAATCCTCAAGGTTCAGGCTATCAACGAAGGCAAACCGGAAGCAATTGCTGAAAAGATGGTACAGGGCAGAATTAAGAAATTCTACAAAGAAAACTGCCTGATGGATCAGGAATTCATCAAAGACGGCGACCAGACCATCAAATCTTACACCGAAGCAAAAGCAAAAGAGCTCGGCGGCAAGATCGAAATCCTCTCTTTCGTTCGCTATGAAAAGGGCGAAGGCATCGAAAAGAGAAACGATGACTTTGCAAGCGAAGTTGCAAGCATGATGAAATAAGCGATTTCTGTTCACAATCAGAATAAACGCTAAAAAAGCACAGGAGATAAATATCTCCTGTGCTTTTTTGCGTACATAAAGATAGAAAACAGGGAGAGTAGAAGAGCATTTTTAACAAAAGCAGCAGGTGTTATAGGGGCAAAACCCGCGGGAGGATAGAGGACAGCGGCTCATTCCAATTAGATTCTTTATTGTGCTTTCTAAAGCAGTATGCAACACCCTTTTAAGAGGTTGCAAGGGATACAAATGGAGCAGCAAAACAGGGGCGATGCACAAAAAAGAAAAGGTCCCTCTTTGTAAACGGCATAATTCGGGGGTAAACTGCACGATAAAAATAAAAAAGCTATGATATAATAAAAATGATACAAAGATTCAGATAAAGTTATAAAGGGGCTTGACAGACAATGTCCTCACGGAATAAACTCATGACAGACAGACAGACAGACAGACAGACAGAC
>FR880298.1:2795-3023 GCA_000435195.1 Clostridium sp. CAG:169
AGATAACTCTGCCTGCTTTTGTGTTGTCCATATATTGCCATGACAGAGGAAACAGTTGTCCATTCCAAGCGGGTGGATGACCGATTCCTTTTTGTATTTTTAATAGATAAACGCAAGAAATAGGAGGATAAAGATGAAGCAACGAAAACGAATTGCCGCTTTTGTATTGGCAGCAGCGATGGTATTTTCCACCCTGCCGCTGAATGTATTGGCGGTGGAAACCCCAAC
>FR880298.1:3046-6778 GCA_000435195.1 Clostridium sp. CAG:169
ACAGTTGCCGCAGGTCTGTGTGAGCATCACCCTGAGCACACCGCCGACTGCGGCTACACCGAAGGTACAGAGGGAACCTCCTGTAACCATGAACACAATGAGGACTGCTACACCCTTGTGACCGAGTGTGTCCACGAGCATACCGAGGACTGCTACCCGGCAGAAAGTGTGTCGGACAACATAGATGCCCAGTCGCTGGATTTGAGCGGTCTGTCGGTACAGGTGAACTACAACGACAATACAAGTGAGACTCTCACAGGGGAAAGCGGCAAGCTGACTACTGTCCCTGCCCAGGGAACGGTGTTGACGGTCGCAGAACATAACGGCAAGAAAATTGAGATTCACTACGGTGGAAAAAAAGCTCAAACCAATCCGCTTACTGTGGATAAGGCAGAGCAGGAGGCTCTTTCCATCATCGGCGCACCGAGCAAAATCTACAAGGGAAGCAGCTTTACGCTGCAAACCTCCGGCGGCTCCGGTGAGGGTGCAATCACATGGTCGGTAGTCAGCGGTCCCGCAACAGTGGATGCAAACGGCGCTGTTACAGTAACCGACATAGGGGAGTTCCAAATCAAAGCGGTCAAAGCCGAAGATGCGGAATACAACCAAATCGAAGCGCTGATTACGCTGACAGCGGTGAAGAAATCCAGCATCGGAGGAGGTTTCTCCTCCTCCGGCGACGCATCCTCCGATGATAGGGAAGACTCTTCAGACAAGGATTCCAACATCACCAACCGCCCGGACAAAAACAATCCAAGCACTCCCACCACCGGTCAAACCACAACGGTGAAACCCGGAATCAACGGAAATGCCAACATCAACGAAAGCACGGTACAAAATGCAATCAACAAAGCGACTGCTGCTGCGAAAAAGAATGGCAGCACCGCAAACGGTATTGCTGTGGTGGTTCCTGTAAATGTGGGTGACGTACGGAAAGATGTGCAGATTACCTTGAAAGCAGATACGCTGGATAAGCTGGTGTCCTCCGGTGTCAAACGCTTCACCATCGACACCGATTCTATGACCGACTTTGGCTTCACGCTGGACACCCTCAAGGAGCTGAACCGCCAGACCAACGGGGACATTGTTTTCAAGGTGAAGAAAACCACAGTTTCTTCTGCTGAGGCAAAGGCGGCTATCGGAAATCGCCCCATTTATGACATCTCCCTGTGGGAAGTGAAAAACGGTAAGGAAACACAGATTACCGACCTGAACGGAAAGACCATCAGCGTTGCCATTCCGTACACACCGGCGAAAAATGAGCAGCCCGGCAATCTCTATGCGGTTTCTGTGGATGCTGCGGGCAAGGTGCAGTGGCTCACCAAGTCCAGCTATGATGCCGACCAGAAAGCGGTCATCTTCCAGCTGACCCAGCCGGGTGTTTACGGCGTGGGCTACGACGCCAAAACACCTGCTTTCACTGACATCGAAAAGCATTGGGCAAAGGACAACATCTTCTTTGTGGTCAGCCGTGGATTGCTGAACGGCACCAGTGTTACCACCTTCAGCCCGAACACCGGCATGACCAGAGGAATGTTCGTCACCGCTCTGGGACGGCTGGCTGGAATCAATCCCGACAGCTACCGGACCGGCAAATTTACCGATGTGAAAGCCGATGCTGACTACGCGCCTTATGTCAACTGGGCGGCAAGCAAGGGCATCGTCAGCGGAACAACAGACACCACCTTTGCCCCGGACAGTCAAATCACCCGGGAGCAGATGGCAGTGATTCTGAAAAATTACACTGCCAAGTTGGGTTACACCATCCCGAAAACGCTGAAAGCTGTGACCTTTGCAGATAATGCAAAGATTTCGTCTCAGGCGAAGGAGGCGGTCCAGTCCATGCAGCAGGCAGGCATCTTGGCGGGCAAGACAAACAACCGATTTGACCCTGCGGGAACCGCCACCCGCGCCGAAGTTGCCACCGCCCTGCGTCGGTTCGTGGAAATCATCATCGACTCGCAGACTGCAAATGGCTGGCAGCAGAATGACAGCGGCGAGTGGAGCTACTACAAAAATGGAGAACCGGTCAAAGGCTGGTTCTCCGTTGATCAGAAGAAATACTGGATGGACAAAACCACCGGCAAAATGTTCTCTAACGGCTGGAAGCAGATTGACGGCAAGCAGTATTACTTCTACGTCGATGGCTCGATGGCAGTGAACACCACTTCGTCATTTCGCTTTATATGATGGGGGATTCAATCAAGCCGGAACGAATGTAGTATCCTATTATAAAAATTATAAAAAGGTGCAGGTGATAGTTTCATCACCTGCACCTTTTTATATCCCTTTATTCGCCTGAAGATGAGGAAAATGCTTATCATGGAGTTTGCAGGTTTTTTTCCGATGCAATTATGACTGCTCCTGCCTGACGCCACCTTCGGTTTGTCATCTTCTGGACCTTATCCACCCCAATTTTGCCGAAAAAGAGGTCTGTCAACGACACGGGTAGCACAACTTCAAGCAGCACCTGTAGCTTGTATTGGTTGTGGTTCTTGGTGTGGGCTTGATTATTGCGAAGCTATACAGACATTAAGGGGCAAAAAAAGAAAACCGATGTAGTTTCCACTCTTGCAAGGATGGAGATTACAGCGGATTTCTTTTTTGAGAGAGGGAATCAAACGGCATGATTCTCGCTCATGGATTCCTTAGGATTTGAGCAGAGCAAGGTAAAGGTAAAGGTAAAGGATACGCTTTGCTTGCCGCATGATCATCGTTGTGTTCAGCACAGTCAATTTTACTTTGCTGATAGATTCTTCGCTATTCCAGAAAGGTTCTTTGGACATCAGGCGCACCTCCCGGTGAGACCATGCGCTTCTCTACCGACAGTAAACGGAAATTTACACTTTTAAAAACTTTTTGAGCGCATTGATATGCATAAAAAATATTTTTTCGGGATGCTCTTCCAGCAATCGTTTTATTTCCGATACTTTTTCCCAATGGACCTGTTCTGTTTCATTGGTAGATTCCGTTAAATCACCTTCTGCCTCACATAAAAATGTGTTCAGAATGATGGAATATGCTCCTGACAGATTTTGTGTTACACAGTAAGGGGTAAATGAAATTGTAGTTACATCGCCAATCTGTGTGCATACCGATGAATCTTCGCCGTATATTTTTGTAATCTTCAGACCAGTCTCTTCCCAAACCTCTCTGCGCAGCGCCGAAAACACATCCTCGTATTCCCGGATTTTACCGGCAGGAATTTCGAACATGCCATTGGTTTCGTTCCCATCTTCTTTTTGCCTTGTTTGTAGAAGAATATATGGTTCATTGCCGACCACTTTTTTAATGATTGCTCCAACACATGGTTTTGCAAATACTTCTTTTGTCATATGATTCGCTTCTCCTTGTCCCACACCGTTCTCGTTATTGCAGCTTTTTTGATAAGTACAAAACGAAGTCATCATGGCAGCAATCGGCATATTGAGGAGATATTTTATCCCCATACCATACACCGCTTCCATCGGGGATATACCCTCGCTTGATGTACATTCGCTGCGCGCTTCCGTATCCATTATGTAGACCTACGCCAAGGTAGACCGTTAACAAAGCAGTTTGTTCTGTTTTTTATTGCAGTTGATCCGGGCAATATCCCAAATCGTGCGTTTTGCTTGACTGCCCCCAAAATCCGACGTAAGCAGATTCTGGTCAAGAATGTTCATGGAACGCACCTTGGTTCTATTGCGTTTTTGTTTTATATCATTATATGATTGTTTCCTATTAGGAACG
>FR880299.1 GCA_000435195.1 Clostridium sp. CAG:169
GGATCTTCCCGCCGCACACCGGACACAGACCAGGTGTTTCCTGGACGATTTTTTTGGTATTTTTACACTCCGGGTAACCCGGGCAGGCAAGGAACTTTCCGTATCGTCCCACCTTGATGACCATATTTCGTCCGCAGTTTTCGCAGATGATGTCGGTGACCTCGTCCGGCACCTCCAGACGGGTGTCACCCATCTTCTGCTGCGCCTGCTCCAGGTTTTTGGCAAATTCGTCATAGAAGCTGTGCAGCGTCTGCACCCAGTCCTCCCTGCCCTCTTCCACAAGGTCCAGGTTGGTTTCCATCTGTGCGGTGAAATCGACGTTGACGATGCTGCTGAATTCATTTTCCATCAGGTCGTTGGTCACCTCGCCCAGCTGGGTGGGTGCAAGGCTCTTGCCCTCCCGCTCGACATATCCGCGCTGGATAACGGTGGTCAGCGTCGGCGCATAGGTGCTTGGACGTCCGATTCCGTTTTCCTCCAGCGCCTTGATGATGGCAGCTTCGGTGTAGCGCGCAGGCGGCTGGGTGAAGTGCTGGTTTGGCTCGAGATCGCTGCATTTGAGCGTCTCACCCTCCAGCAGCTCGGGCAGCGCCGGGCTTTTTTCTTCCGGCACGTCCTTGGACTCCTCGTACAACGCGGTGAAGCCGTCAAAGCGAACCGAGTAGCCGGAAGCCTTAAAGGTATAGTCTCCACAGCCAATCGACGCCGATACGGTGTCCAGCAGTGCATCTGCCATCTGGCTTGCGGTAAAGCGCTCCCAAACCAGCTTGTACAGTTTGTACTGGTCGAGGGTCAGCGACTCCTTGACCTGCTCGGGCGTCATCGACGGCATGGTCGGACGAATCGCCTCGTGCGCATCCTGGGTGTTGGTTTTTTTCTTATAGACGCGCGGCTTTTCCGGCAGGTACTGCTCGCCGTAGCGTCCGATGATATATTCCCTGGCTCCCTGTGCTGCCTCGTCGGAGATGCGCAGCGAGTCGGTTCTCATATAGGTAATCAGACCCACAGCGCCCAGCTTTGGCAGGTCGATACCTTCATACAGCTCCTGCGCCGCCTTCATGGTTCGTTTTGCCTGGAAGCCCAGACGGCGGGATGCCTCCTGCTGAAGGGTGGAGGTGATGAACGGCGGTGCGGGCACCTTCTTTTTGACACCTTTTTTGATTTCATTAATGACAAAATCGTGGTTTTGCAGCTGCTGCATAATCTGCTGCGCCTGTTCGCCGCTTGCAATCTCCACCTTTTCCCCTTTGCAGGAAGCAAGGCGGGCAGCAAAGACCTTTTTAGAGCGTGCAGTGGAAAGCTTGGCATCGATGGTCCAGTATTCCTCCTGCACAAAGTCGCGGATTTCCTTTTCGCGGTCGACAATCAGCTTAACGACCACCGACTGCACCCTGCCTGCCGACAGACCCGGCTTGACCGTTTTCCACAAAAAGGGACTGAGCTTGTAGCCCACCAGGCGGTCGAGGATGCGGCGG
>FR880300.1:0-6549 GCA_000435195.1 Clostridium sp. CAG:169
TGAAAACAACTTCTACACCATGAAGGGTTTGGTTTATACCACAGACGGCACCGAATACACCGAGCTGGTTAAGAAGGAACTGGGTCTGGGAGAAACAAACGGCAATACTCCAGCCAGAGTTGACCCAGCAAAAGCAGAAGAATATAAGAAACAGGCAATTGAAGAGCTGACCGCTTTGGGCGTTACCTTCCCGGTTGAAGTGGATTACTATATCTCCGCATCCAACCAGGTAGCCCTCGACTCTGCGAACGTAATGGCACAGGCATTCTCCGACGGTTTGGGCGATGACTATGTCAAATTCAACATCAAGACCTATGTTTCCAGTGTAAGAAACGAAGTTGTACAGCCACATCTGCACTCCTTTGTTACCAACGGCTGGGGCGCTGACTACGGTGACCCACAGAACTACCTGGGTCAGGAAGTTTACGGCAACGACAACGCATACTACTCTGCAAACTACTCCTACATTAACGAAATCACAGAAGAAACCCCAGAGAACAAAGCACTGCTGGATACCTACAAAGAATACAGTGCAATGGTAGAAGCTGCCGATGCTATCACCGATGACCTGGATGCCCGCTATGCAGCATACGCAAAAGCAGAAGCTTACCTGCTGGATCATGTACTGGTTCTGCCATGTAACTATTCCATCGGCTGGTGCTTGAGCAAGATTGACAACGATACCAAGATGTACGCAATGTACGGCGCACAGAACGAAAAGATTAAAAACTGGGCAACCAATTCTGCCGGCTACACCTCCGAAGAAAAAGGCGTAGCAGAACAGATCAAAGCATTTACCGAGAGCAAATAAGCCTTGATTGCACAGCGAAACAAAGAATTTTGTAAAAAAGACCTCCTTTTTGGAGGTCTTTTTTTGCAATTTTTATTTTTGGAAGATGTAAAAAGTTTGTAAAAACATTGTGAGGGAGTTGAAAACCATAGACAATTTGTTAAGGAATTTGTGAAAAGATTGGCGATAGTATACAAAGCTTTCGTAAGATTCACCGATAAAAAATACTAAAAAAATAACTATATAATGAAAAATTTAGTATATATTGACAGGGCTGAAAGCTTTTGATATAATAATTGTATCAGAAACAGAAATCATTAGAAAATAGGTGGTCTGTTTTGATGAACCATCCGTATCTGCGTTCAAGAAAAGCTGCCTTTTTCCGAATTGGAGAGGGGAAACAGGGCGGCTGGATTTTTTCGCAGATTTGCATTGGTAGTAGGTTCTGTCCTGCAAAGGGAACAGACGTGGCTATATATCTTACAGACTGATTAAGGTCAAGGGAGGAAGTAAACAATATGAACAAGACAGTATCCAGATTGCTTGCTCTGGCTATGACAGCATCCCTCGTGCTGAGTGGCTGCGGCGGCGGAACAACCGAAGAAAAACCTGCTGAAAATACCGGCAACACCACCGAGCAGAGCGGCGAGAAGAAGGAAGAAGCAAAGGAAGAGGAAAATAAAGAAGCCTCTAAAGAAGAGATCAAAGACCTGGTTCGTCCGATTCTTGCATCTCGTGAGCTGGAAACCTTCAACATCCTGTACTCCCAGAGAGCTGAGGACTATGAAAACCTGAGCAACCTGGTAGACGGTCTGCTGGAAGCTGACCCACAGGGTAAACTGGTTCCATGTATCGCTAAAGAATGGGGAAGCGAAGACGGCGGTGTTACCTGGACCTTCAAACTGCGCGACAATGTAAAATGGGTAGACGTCAACGGCAATGAAAAAGCTGCTTGTAATGCGCAGGACTTCGCAACCGGTCTGGAGTGGGTACTCAACTTCCACAAGAACGACTCCTCCAACACCTCCATGCCAATCGAAATGATCAAAGGTGCTTCCGAGTACTATGAATACACCAAGACCCTGAGCAAGGAAGAAGCTTACGCACTTGGTGCAGGCGAAGGCTCCAAGTTCCGTGAAATGGTTGGTCTGGAAACCCCAGATGATTACACTGTTGTTTACACCTGCGTTTCTCCAAAGCCATACTTCGACTCCCTGGGCGCATACGCTTGTCTGTACCCGGCTTCCCAGGCTCTGATCGATGAGCTGGGCGGTCCAGATGAATTCAAAGCAATGAACAACGAAAATATGTGGTACAATGGTTGCTACACCATGACCTCCTACATCCAGGGCAACGAGAAAACCTACACCAAGAACCCACTGTACTGGGATACCGAGTGCAAACTGTTTGATTCTGTTATCTTCAAGATGATTGAATCTTCCGAGGTTGGTTATCAGCTGTATGAAAACGGCGAAGTTGACCACTGTGGTCTGACCGAGTCCCAGCTGAACACCATCGCAAAAGACCCGAACCACAAATTCTATGACTATCTGGTTCCGGCAACTCCAAACAAATACTCCTATCAGTTCCACTTCAACTACAACAAGAAGAACGAAGACGGCACACTAGACAAGAACTGGAACACTGCAATCGCAAACGAAGCATTCCGTAAGTCCATGTACTACGGTCTGGACCTGGTAGACTACTGGAAGAGATCCAATGCAATCGACCCGATGTCCTGTGAAAACAACTTCTACACCATGAAGGGTCTGTGCTACACCTCCGACGGTAAAGACTACCTCGAACTGGTTAAGAAAGAACTGGGTCTGCCAGAAGGCGACGGCAAAACTCCTGCACGTCTGGACAAAGCAAAAGCTGAAGAACTGAAGAAACAGGCAATGGAAGAGCTGACCGCTCTGGGCGTTACCTTCCCAGTTTCTCTGGACCACTACATCCCCGCTTCCAGCCAGGCTGCTCTGGACTCTGCAAACGTACTCAAACAGTGCTTCAGCAACAGCATGGGCGATGACTACATCGTTCTGAACATCAAGACCTACATCAAATCCAGCAACCAGGAAGTTTACATCCCTCACCTGCATTCCGTAGCTCTGAACGGTTGGGGCGCTGACTACGGTGACCCACAGAACTACCTGGGTCAGGAAGTTTACGGCAACGACAACGCATACTACTCTGCACACTACTCCTACATCAACGAAATCACCGAAGAAACCCCAGAGAACAAAGCTCTGCTGGATACCTACAAAGAGTACACCAAACTGGTAGAAGCTGCTGACGCAATCGTCGACGACATGGATGCTCGTTACGCTGCATATGCAAAAGCAGAAGCTTACCTGCTTGACCATGCTCTGGTTATCCCATACAACTACTCTGTTGGTTGGGTTCTCTCCAAAGTTGACAACGACAGCAAGATCAATGCTATGTACGGCTGCACCAACGACAAGATGAAGAACTGGGATACAAAAGCAGACGGTTATACCTCTGAGGAAAAAGGCGTAGCAGAACAGATCAAAGCCTTCACCGAAGCACAGGCATAATCAGGCTTTGTAAGGAACGATTCTAATATTGACAAAAAGGACCTCCTGTAAGGGGGTCCTTTTGTTGTTTTTTATGGAGAAATTTTTCCTCTGTTTGTTATTCTGTGATAAACATACTGGGAAATATACACAATTTGTGTTAGGATTCGTATGAAAATTAGTAATAATACCATAATTCTTGGTAATAATCACCGACAATCAAGCACAAAAAAAGAGCGATACAATAAAAAAATTAGGCTATGTTGACAGAATAGAAAGCTTTTGATATAATGGTTCTCGTCCGTAAAAGACAAATTTAGAATTTTTATGCTTTGTTTTATATAAAAATCCATGGAAAACATTCAAACAGAAATTGTGATTTTCTGATAGACGAGGGAAGAAAATCCATAAACATCTTGCTTGGTGTTACAGTGGTGGTTGGTTCCCCAAGGCTCCGGTGGTGTAGCTTGCCGAAAGGGAATGAGCTATAAATTTTACAAGACTGCTTTTTTGCAGTCGAAGGAGGAAGTAAAGAAAATGAACAACAAATTATCCAGAATGCTTGCTCTGGCAATGGCAGGCGCCCTTGTATTAAGTGGCTGCGGTGGCAGCGAACAGGGTGGAAATACCAATTCCGAAGGCGGATCGGCTTCGGCAGAGGAAAATTCCAAAGAACGCATCACCGACCTGGCTCTTCCTGTGGCTGTCAGCCGTGAGCTGGAAACCTTCAACATCCTGTACTCCCAGAGAGGCGAGGACAGCGAAAACCTGACCAACCTGGTCGATGGTCTGCTGGAGGTTGACGAAAAAGGTAAACTGGTTCCTTGTATCGCAGAAGAATGGGGAACCGAGGACAACGGTCTGACCTGGACCTTTAAAATTCGTCAGGGTGTAAAATGGGTCGATGTCAATGGCAACGAGATGGCAGACTGTAATGCACAGGACTTTGCTGCCGGTCTGGAATGGGTACTCAACTTCCACAAGAACGACTCTTCCAACACCTCCATGCCGCTGGAGATGATTAAAGGTGCAAGAGAATACTATGAATACACCAAGACCTTGACCAAAGAGGAGGCTTATGCTCTGAACGCAGAGGAAGGCTCCAAATTCCGTGAGATGGTTGGTCTGGAAACACCGGACGACTATACTCTGGTTTATCATTGTCTGGCAGAAAAGCCATACTTTGACTCCTTAGCTACCTACAACAGCTTGTATCCGGCTCCAAAAGCTCTGGTAGAGCAGATGGGTCCGGAAGCGTATCGCGCAATCAACAACGAAACCATGTGGTACAATGGCTGCTACACTATGACTGAATACCTGCAGGGCAACCAGAAGGTATACACCAAAAACCCAATGTACTGGGATCAGGATTGTACCCTTTTTGATACAGTCACCTTTAAGATGACCGAGTCCGGCGACATCAGCTACCAACTGTACGAAAACGGCGAGGTAGACTATGTTGGTCTGGGCGAAGCGCGCATCAACACCATCGCAAAAGACCCAAGCAATCCGCTGTACAACTACATGGTACCGGATGCTCCACAGAAACGTTCCTTCCAGTTCCACTTCAACTACAACAAGATGAAGGATGACGGCACACCGGATGACAACTGGAACAAGGCAATCGCAAACGACTCCTTCCGTAAGGTATGGTGGTACGGTTTGGATCTGAGCAACTACTTCAAGAGATTCAACGCCATCAACCCAATGATCTGTGAGAACAACTACTACACCATGAAGGGTCTGTGCTACACCTCTGACGGCAAAGACTATGTTGAACTGGTAAGAGATGCAATGGGTATGAAAAAAGAGGATGGAAAGACCCCTGCAAGACTGGACAAGGCAAAGGCAGAACAGTACAAGAAACAGGCAATGGAAGAACTGAGTGCACAGGGAGTTACCTTCCCGGTTCAGGCAGATTACTACATCCTCGCTTCCAGCCAGACTGCTCTGGACAGCGCTAACGTTCTCAAACAGGTATTCTCCGACAGCTTTGGTGATGATTTCATCCAGCTGAACATCAAGACCTTCATTAAGAGCCTGCGTCAGGAAGTTGTACAGGCACACCTCCAGTCCTTCGTTAACAATGGTTGGGGTGCAGACTACGGCGACCCACAGAACTTCCTGGGTCAAGAGCTGTACGGCTATGACAACGCAGACTACTCCACACATTATTCCTACATCAATGAAGTAGAAGAAAATGAATCCACCAAAGAGCTGCTGGAAACCTACAAAACCTTCACCAAAATGGTAGAAGAAGCCGATGCAATCACCAACGATATGGACGCACGCTATGCTGCATACGCAAAAGCAGAGGCTTATATGCTGGATCATGTTCTGGTTCTGCCTTGCGACTACGAAATCGGTTGGGCTTTGAGCAAAGTTGACAACGACAGCAAGATGAACGGTATGTTCGGTATCCAGAACAACAAGATGAAGAACTGGGAAACCAAGAAATCCGGCTACACCTCTGAAGAAAAAGGCGTAGCAGATCAGATCAAAGCATTCACCGAGAGCCTGTAAGCAATCGGTGCAAACCATAAAAAAAGACCTCCCGAGGGAGGTCTTTTTATGTGTGTGTTTTATTTGATTTCAATCAATTCATATTCACGGCTGCCCATGCCCATTTTGACAGCGTGTTCCAAACAACTTTCCCAGTTGGTGTCGGGATGGGTATCGGTGAAGTGGTCGTGGTGGCAATGTTCTTTTTCCGACAGAACACTGCCTTCGATGACCGGCTGACGGTTGACCGCATCGGCACATGCCTGGTCGAGTGCTACCGGGTCAAAAGAGGCAAACATACCAATGTCAGGAACGATTGGAATATCGTTTTCGGCATGGCAGTCGCAGTAAGGAGAAACGTCGATGACCAAGCTGATGTGGAAGTTCGGGCGACCGTGGATGACAGCGTAGGTGTATTCGGCAATTTTGTAGTTAAGGATGTCATTGGTTTCATCGGTGCCGGCTTTGACCGCATCTTCCGGGCAGGCACCGATGCAGCGTCCACAGCCTACACATTTGTTGTGGTCGATGAAGGCGCGCTTTTTGGCGTTTTTGCGTTCAGCTCGGCTGCCCGGGCGGTTTTCACCGGTATAGTCTACAAAGCTGATGGTATCGTGCGCACAGTTTTTGCGACATTCTCCGCAGGAAATGCAAAGCTCGGGATGTACGTTTGGTTTGCCGCTGCTGTGCATTTCCATCTTGCCGGCGCGGGAGCCGCAGCCC
>FR880300.1:6565-19850 GCA_000435195.1 Clostridium sp. CAG:169
GGGAGCCGCAGCCCATGCCCAGATTTTTGAAGGCGCCGCCAAATCCGGTGGATTCATGACCTTTAAAATGGTTGAGGGAGATGACGATGTCGGCATCCATGACCGCACGTCCGATTTTGGCTTCCTTCACATATTCCCCGTTGACCGGCACCAATGCTTCGTCGGTGCCCTTCAAGCCGTCGGCAATGATGACATGGCAGCCGGTGGCAAAGGGATTGTAGCCGTTTTCATAAGCGCTGTCCAGATGGTCCAGTGCATTTTTGCGGCGTCCGACATACAGGGTGTTGCAGTCGGTCAGGAAAGGCTTGCCGCCCAGTTCTTTGACCAGGTCCACGATGACCTTTGCATAGTTTGGGCGCAGATAGGCAAGGTTGCCCGGTTCGCCAAAATGAATTTTGATAGCAGTGTATTTGTTTTCAAAATCAATGTTGGCAATACCTGCTTCCCGCACCAGATGATTGAGCTTTTTCAGAAGATTTGTTCCGGCATTTACCTTCATTGAGGTAAAATAAACTTTAGACTTTTCCATTTTTTTCTTCCTCCTTATGAAAGGGGTTGCTCCTTTTCTTAAAAACAACTTTATTATAGCATATTTCGGGAAATTAGAAAATCCCTTTGAATTTTTGAATAAAATATTTCAAAATACGGAATTATTGGTAGGGGTGTGCAGAAAAATCGCTGTTTTTATAAAAACAAGAAGGATTTCTTGTAGATATTTACAAGGTTTTTTCTGGAAAATGCGGACAAAAGCGGAATTTAATAAAAAGTAATTGTGCAAAATGATAAATCGTGAAAAGTTAAACAGTTGAAATTTGTAAAGAAAGTGCTATAATGAGGAGGACATAAGCAGAGTAGACAAACAGGCGTTAAGTGTTCGGCAAACGGGGAGTTGTTGCTGGGACGAAAAATCCGAAACAGGATTTGCGGTCTGTCTGTCGCATCCCGCTGTTACACACAAGGAGCATATCTCCAAGTTTGTACAGCCGTCAAATTTGTTTAGGAGGTATGATTCTTATGAGCTTTATGTCAAATGAATGTGGGGGAACCTTATCAATCTCCCAAAAATTTCGTCAGTCTGCACAGGAGCTGAAATCTGTGCGCACCCTGACCGGTGTTTCGATGCTGTTGGCAATGAGCATCGTCATCTCGTTTGTGGGTTCGGTTCGTTTGACCGAAACACTGAAGATTGGGTTGGGGTATCTGATCACCGCGCTGCTGGGTATGTTGTATGGACCGTTTACAGCAGCGATTGCAGCAGGAGCCGGAGACATCATCAAGTATCTGCTCAAACCGGACGGCGCGTATTTCTTTGGCTTTACCCTGACGGCGATGTTGGGCGGAATGGTGTATGGATGTTTCTTGTACCGGGAAAAATGCACCATCTTTCGTGCGATTGCATCCAAGAGCTTAATTTCGTTGCTGCTCAACTGCTGCTTGAACACCTTTTGGATTTCCCTTTTGTATGGAATGCCGTTTTTGGGCGCATTGGGTCCAAGGGTGATTAAAAATGTTGTGGCACTGCCGTTTGAAATCATTCTGTTGTATATTGTACTCAACGGAATGTCCAAGGTGGTAGACCGCGCTCGATTACATTAAAAACCAGAAAACCTTTATAACGGCAAGGGCTGCAAGAGGATGAAACCTTTTGCAGCCCTTGTTGTTTTGTAAAAGATAGACGGAAAAACTGGATGATTTATAGGAAAATCGACAGCATGATTTTGCAGAACTTCGCTAAAAAAGGGAAAAAACTTGACAAGTAGACTAAAAAAGAGTATTTTTAAAGAAGGATTTTAATGCAATAACTGCAGATGGAATTATAGATATGGAGTGACGATATGCTCGAATTAAAAAATATTTCTCTGAGTGTAGAGGATGAATTTAGCAACAATACACAGAAGGAGATTCTGCGTGACATCAGCTTCACTGTTGACAGCGGAAAATTTGTAGTCATTACCGGACCAAACGGCGGAGGAAAATCCACCCTGGCAAAAACCATTGCCGGAATTCTTCAGCCGGAAAAGGGACAGATTTTGCTCGACGGTGAGGACATCACCGGTATGAACATCACCGAACGTGCCAAGAAAGGCATCAGCTTTGCTTTTCAGCAGCCGATTCGTTTTAAGGGCATCACTGTGCGCGATTTGATTGGTCTGGCAGCGGGCAAGGAAATCAGCGACTGTCAGGCTTGCTCCTACCTCAAGCAGGTGGGACTGTGTGCAAAGGATTATATCGACCGCGAGGTCAACGCAAGCCTTTCCGGCGGCGAGATCAAACGAATCGAGATTGCCACCGTGATGGCGCGCAAGACTAAGCTGAGCATTTTTGACGAGCCGGAGGCAGGCATCGACCTGTGGAGCTTCAACAATCTGATTGAAGTGTTCCGCGATATGCGCCGGGAAATCAACGGCTCGATCATCATTATTTCCCATCAGGAGCGAATCCTGGACATTGCCGATGAGATCATTGTCCTGGCAGACGGAAAGATTTCAGCGCGAGGCACCAAGGAGCAGATTCTGCCGCAACTGCTGGATGAAAACTGTCAGTACTGCCCAAAGGGAAGAGGACCGCTGTTTGAACAAGGGGGAAATTGTGATGAATGATATTACCAAAAAACTGTTGAGTATGATTTCGGATATTTCCGGTGAGATCAAGGGAGCTTTCAACATCCGCGAGGACAGCGGCTGCGCAGGCAGACAGTCCAGCGAAAATGTTGACATTGTGCCAAAGGTCGGACAACCCGGCATCGACATCATTATCAAGCCGAACACAAAGGAAACCGTCTATATTCCTGCCTGTGTGACCAAGAGCAATGTGAATGACTTGGTGTATAACGACTTCTATGTGGGAGAAAATTCGGACATCGTTATCGTGGCAGGCTGCGGCGTCCATGTGGACGGCGAGGAAGATTCCCAGCACAACGGAATCCACCGCTTCTTCCTCTCCAAAAATGCGCGAGTGCGCTATGAGGAAAAGCACATCGGCATCGGCGATGGCACCGGCAAACGCATCATCAATCCGAAGACTCATATCGAGATGGCAGAAAGCAGCTACATGGAGATGGACACCGTGCAGATCAAAGGAGTGGACTCCACCAAACGGGAAACCACAGCCGTTCTGCAAGGGGATGCTAAGCTGATTATCCGCGAAAAGATTATGACCCATGGGGAGCAGCGTGCAGAAACCTACTTCAAGGTGGATTTGGACGGGGCAGATTCCAGTGCAGATTTAGTCTCCCGCTCGGTTGCAAAGGGCAATTCCTACCAGTATTTCCGTTCGGTCATCAACGGAAACAACCGCTGCGCAGGTCACTCGGAGTGTGATGCCATCATCATGGAGAAGGGTGTTGTCAGCGCTGTACCGGAGCTGACCGCCAATGACATCGACGCTCAGCTGATTCATGAGGCGGCAATCGGCAAGATTGCCGGTGAGCAGTTGATCAAGCTGATGAGTCTGGGTCTTACCTCGGAAGAAGCAGAGGCAAAGATTGTAGAGGGCTTCTTAAAGTAAACGAAGTAAAGAAAAATCCCGAACCAAACGGTTCGGGATTTTTTTATGGATTCTTTTGGTTAGCGCTTTCTTCTGGGTGGGTTGGATGAGGACGGGCTGCGTTGTTGTGCGCTGTTTTGTTGCAGCTGCTGGCGCCGTGCCTCCGCTGCACGCTTGCGTGCGATGCGCTTTTTATACTTACGCTTGTTGTGGAAGCGAACAATCAGGAGCAGGATGAGCAGCACCAAAAAGATGATGAAGACAATCTTGACAACATTGAAGATTTTGGTAAACAGCTCCTGGCGTGCCTGCTGCTTCTGAGCTTTGATTTCGTTAAAGGTCAGTACATTTACCTTTAGCTTCAGTGCCGCCATGGTAGGGACCATGTACTGTGCGGCTTCCTGCATACGGCTGTTGGAAATGGAGAAGGTGATGGTCGATGCCATTTCCTCATCCTGATAGTATCTGCCGGGGATGTCAGAGGTGAGGACAATGTCGTCCTTGCTAAAGTTTTTGTGCAGCAGGACGGTAAAATCCGAATCGGTGGAATAGGTAGCATTTCCGATATATTCGCTGCCTTCGGTTCCTTCACTGCGTGTGCTGTAAACCGGTGTGCGGAAGCCTTCGGGAGCTAATTCAGCGGCAGTGTAGGTGATGGGAGTGAAATTGCCGTAGCAGTAGTTGAACAGATTGGTCATGTCGGTCTGCAAAGCATAGGCGCTGCTGCCGGTGCAGTTGAGAGCAACACAGATCAGCCGGACGCCATCCCGTTCTACCACAGAGACACCGGTGTAGTTGCCCTGGGTGGTGTGACCGACCTTCATGCCCAGAATACCGTTGTAATAGTTTTCACTGGAGGAGAGCATCATGCTTTCGTCGCTGTTGCGTCGCCAGTTTCTGGGCAGCGATTGTTTGTTGGTGGGCTCCATCGAATATTCGGTCTGACCGAAATATTGCAGGAAGTTGGGTGTCCCCAGTGCGTAGCGGGTAATCAGTGCCATGTCATAGGCGGTGGTGTACTGATTTTCATTGTACAGTCCATGTGGATTAACAAAATTGGAATTGACACATCCCAGCGATTTTACCTTTTCGTTGAGAATCTCCATAAATCCGGCTGTGTAGCTGGTGGAGCCGTCCTCCATCGCGACCGAACGATTTGCCAATTTAGCAGCACAGTCGGCAAGGGAGTTGGCGGTATCGTCGGCGGACTGAATCAGCGAGCCGTACAACAGGTCACGAATCTTGACCACCTCGTCCTGGGTGATGGCGACGTAGGTGCCGTTGCTGAAGCGGTAGGACTCGGGGCAGGTGGGGAAGACGTCTTCGGTGGTAATGGTGTAGCTGCCTTCCGGGTCCACATACTCCAAAGCCAGGGCGGAGGTGAGCATCTTGGTGATGTCACCGGGATACTGCCGTTTGTCCGGGTTTTTGGAAATCAAAATCTGACCGGTTTCAGCGTTCATCACGATGTAGGAATCGGAAGTGATGGTGGGCAGAGCTGTCACGGTGTTGTCTGCTGTGCCGGTGGTACCGGTCGTGCCAGCAGTGCCGGTAGTGCCAGTAGTGCCGGAAGCATCGGTCGTTCCGGTGGTACCATCGGTTCCGGTTGTGCCGGTGGGATTGTTGGTTGTGCCCTGTGCAGGTTGCTGCTCGGTAGTAGGCGGTGTAGTCGTGCCGGTTTGCGGGGTAGTAGCAGCCTGCGCGAAGGCGGGCAACGCCATTTGGCAGGCAAAAACAAGGCTGAGGGCAACACTGAGTACACGTCTGAGTGGCTTGGAGATATTTTTTTTCAACAGAGGAACCTCCTAATCTATCTCGATTTTTGAATTTTTAAAGATTCTTTACTTTATATCTTAGCATAACTTCCGCGAAAAAAGAAGGACTTTCGATTACTTTTTATCAATTATGTAACAAAAATCAGAGAAAATTTTGGAAGAGAGAATAAATATTCTCGGGCTGGAGCAAAATAAGAGCGGAAAAAGACAGTAGAATCCAGTTTTTCCACAGATTCTTTTTAGAAAGAAGGATGAACGATGAGTAAATTGACCTGTCATGTGACCAGCTGCGCTAGCAATCAGAATTGCTGCTGCTGTCAGCCTGCCATCAAGGTGCAGGGAAGAGGAGCCTGCCGGTGCAGTGAAACCGAATGCCAGAGCTTCCACAAAAAGGGAACGGGAGAAATCTCCAATGCGACCCAGTTTTCCCATCCAAACCCGGACTGCATGATTAAATGTACAGCGGAGCATTGTGTGTACAACACCCAGGGCAGCTGTACTGCCGAGCAGGTGGACATCAGCGGATACGGCGCACAGGAGCGCTGTGAAACCAGCTGCAAAAGCTTTCGCGCCAGATAGGTCTTATAGACAAAAAACATTCGGCGTTTGATTTGGAAGGATACCGTATAAAAGGACACCCCATCTGTTTGAAAACAGATGGGGTGTTTTCCGTTAAAAACCTTTGGGTGGTTCGTGGTCTTCCCGGGAGGAAGAAGGAAAGGGATGTGCAAAGCCAACGGCTCCCACCCAACTGGCTCCTGCCTGTCGCAGAGCCTGGGCGCAGGCGAGCATAGTGGAGCCGGTGGTGATGACATCGTCCACCAGCAGGATGCGTTTGCCTGCGACCTGCTGTTCATCCAGAACGCGGTAGACACCCTGCAAATTGGTGCGCCGTTCTGCTGCGCTCAAGGTGTGCTGGGCAGCGGTGGCGGCAGCCTTTTCCAAAAGCTGTTGACAGGGCAGATGCAGCTGTTTGGCAAGCTCCTGCGCAATCAGCTGTGCCTGATTGTAGCCTCGTTTTCGTTTGCGCTTTGTGTGCATGGCAACTCCGCAGAGCAAATCCGGCTCTTCTTCCAATAAGGCAGGACCGAGGTGCTGTGCCATCAAAATGGCAAAAACGCACGCTAACTGCGGTTGGTTTTGAAACTTGAGCCGATGCACCGCCTGCGCAGCTTCGTGGGAGTAATCGGCAAAGGCAAAGCAGGCATCCAGTCCATCCAGAAAAAAGGCAGGATGGTCACAGGCAAGGCTGTTTTTGCAGCGGGAACAGCAGCGGCGCTCGGCAGGGATAATCTCTCCGCAGAAGGGGCAGCGGGAGGGCCAGAAGAAATGCAGCAGCTTTCGCAATGGTACCAAAGTGGACATAGCAGCCATCGCTTATGCCTGTAGACCGATGAGGGCAGCACCGATAACGCCGGCGTCGTTGCCCAGCTCGGCAATGCGCACCTCGGTACGGTTTTGAGAGAAGCGGTCGAAGCAGAAGCGGTTCATGTGTTCGCGAATCGGGCGCAGCAGGTTTTCTCCCTGCTTGGAAACACCACCGCCCAGACAGATGATTTCCGGCTGGAGGGTATTGACCGCGTTGACAATCACTTCGCTCAGAACACCGGTGTATTCTTCCACCGCAGCCTGACCGGCTTTATCTCCCTGGGCAGCTGCATCAAAACAGGTGCGTCCGTCGACCTTGTCGATGTCTCCGTCGCACAGCTTCCACATCAGGGAATCCGGGTTTTTGTTCATCTGCTCTTTGGTGGTCAGAATCAGTCCGGTAGCGGAGCAGTAGATGTCGATGCAGCCCTTGCGACCGCAGGTGCACTGGCGTCCGTTCAGGCAGATGACCGAGTGTCCGAACTCGCCGCCGGCAAAGCCGTAGCCGTTGTAGATTTTGGAGTTGATGATGATGCCGGAGCCGACACCGGTGCCCAGCGTGATGGCAAGCATATTCGAGATGTGTTTGCCATCCTTCATTCTGCCGGCGCCTGCCATAAATTCGCCGTAGGCTGCCGCATCGGCATCATTGGCGATAAAGACCGGCTTGTGCAGCTCGTCCTCCACCATCTTTCCGATGGGGACATTCTGGAAGTAGAGGTTGCTGGCGTAGATGACTTCCTTCTTCTGATTGTCCACAATGCCGGGAGAGCCGATGCCCACCATTTCAATCTGCTCCATTGGGACACCGGCATTTTGTGCAGCGGTGCGGGCAGCTTTTGCCATACTTTTAGCAATTTCTATAGCAGGGCGTCCTACCAGGGTTTTTTCGCTGGCTTTGGCAATCAGTTGAAACTGTTCGTCCACCACGCCTGCGACGATGTTGGTTCCGCCCAGGTCGATGCCGATGTAATATTTCATCATAAAAACACTCCTTTAGGTTGGGTTTGTTTATTTTTCATCAATTCTTACTTTATCATAGCATTCGCAGGCTTTCTTTTCAATTCCTTTTTGAAAGATTCCCAAAAAAATGACAGGATTTTGCACAAAACGCTGCGCAAAATTGTCGTTGGAAATGACGAAAAAAGCCTCAAAAACAGGAAAAGCGTTCGAGACAAATGGTCAAAAACGCAGGAGAGTCAGCATTGACGAAAATGCCGGAAAATTGTATAATAAAGGATAGTATTTAAACTATTTACAAAGAAATGCCTGTCGAAAAAGCAGAAAATCTTATGAATACCGATGGAAAAACGCAAATAGTCTGCGGGAATGAAGGCAGAATGGAATAACGGCAGGCAAACGACAGATACTGATCGGAAAACAATTACTTTGATTGGAATACAGGGGAGCTACAGAAATGGGAAAACAGTTAGTGGATACACAGCCGAACAGCAAGCCGCCTGTGGTGGTTTCTCGGGAGGAGATGATGCGGCAGTGGCAGATGGCAGGAGAAAACCGTCAGCTGCTGGTGCATCGGATGGGACGCACACCGCGGGCGTGGGTCAGAACCTTTGGCTGTCAGGGCAATGTGGCAGACAGTGAAAAAATCATGGGAATGCTGCTGGACATGGGCTGTGAACCGGCGCAGCAGGAGGACCAGGCGGATATTATCCTGTACAACACCTGTGCCATCCGAGAAAATGCACAGGTCAGACTGTTAAGCATGGTAGGAGAGCTCAAACGCCTGAAGGCGGCAAATCCTTCTATCATCGTGGGTCTGTGCGGCTGCATGATGCAGCAGAAGGAGATGGTCAACCAGATTCGGGTCAGCTATCCGTTTGTTGAGCTGATTTTTGGAACCCATGTGCTGTACACCCTGCCGGAGCTGATCAACCGACTGCTCAAAGGGGAGCGCAGGGTGGTCAACTACTTTGAAGGAGAAGGCAGAGAAAACCCGATTGCGGAGGGACTGCCGATGCGCCGCGCAGATGGCGTGCAGGCTTCTTTGCAGATTATGTACGGATGCGACAATTTCTGTTCGTACTGTATCGTCCCCTATGTGCGCGGCAGAGAGGTCAGCCGTGAACCGCAGGAAATCTTGCAGGAAGCAAAGGAAATCATCGCTCTTGGTTACAAGGAGATCCTGCTGCTGGGTCAGAATGTCAATTCCTACGGCAAAGGGCTGTCGCAGCCAATCAATTTTACCCAGCTGCTTTCTCAGATCGAGTCGCTGGAGGGGGATTTCCGCATCCGCTTTATGACCTCCCATCCAAAGGATTGCACCAGGGAATTGATCGACCTGATTGCGCAAAGCAAAAAGATTTGCCACAACATCCATCTTCCGGTGCAGAGCGGTTCCGACCGGGTGCTGCGCCAGATGAACCGCCGCTATACCAAAGAGCACTATCTGTCGCTGATTGAATATGCCCGCCAGAAGATGCCGGATGTCACCTTTACCACCGACATCATCGTGGGCTTCCCCGGCGAAACCTATGAGGACTTCCAGCAGACGATGCAGCTGTGCCGTCAGGTGCGCTACCAGTGTATGTTTACCTTCATCTTTTCTCCGCGACCGGGCACCCGGGCAGCTTTGCTGGACGACCCGGTTCCGTACAAGGAAAAGACCCGTTGGCTCAACGAGCTGATTGCGCTTCAGCATACCATCAGTGAGGAGGACAACCGCGCGATGGAAGGCAGGGTGCTGCGGGTGCTGGTCGAGCATCCCAGCGAGCACCGGGAAGGCTGGATGACCGGCAGATGTGAAAACGGGATGCTGGTACAGTTTCCGTCCACAGAGCAAAGGGTGGGAACCTTCTGTCAGGTGCGCATCACAAAAGGGCTGCGCTCGGAATATGAGGGCGAGCTGGCAGAATAAATCTTAAGCGTTGACCCTGTGCGGCATCCTGATACGGTGTAGTGCAGGAGACAATAGATATTCAATTCTGGAGGAGATCACAATGGACATCATCACAATGGCCAGAGAGCTGGGTAAGCTGATCCAGCAGGACGAACGATACAAGAGAATCGACGCTGCAAAAAAAGCGAACGATGAGGATGAAAAGCTGCAGGAGCTGATTGCAAAATTCAACCTCAAACGTTCTGAGCTGAGCGTAGAGATGTCTCAGGAAAACAAAAATCCTGAGAAACTCAACCAGCTGGACAAGGAGCTGAAAGCTCTGTACCAGGAAGTAATGGCAAATCCAAACATGGCTGAATTCAATGCTGCAAAAGCAGAGGTAGACGGCATGATGAACTTCATCAGCACCATCCTCTACGGTTCGGTCAACGGTGAGGACCCTGACACCATCGAGATGCAGGCAAGCTGCGGCGGAAACTGCAGCGGCTGCTCGGGCTGTCACTAATCGGAAGACAACAGCGAAGTCAGCCAGCATCCTTAGGGTGCTGGCTGACCCTGTATACAAAAACAAACCGATCGGCTGTTGTACAGAAAGGACAGGCGCTGTCCTCTGTGTATAGCAGCCACAGATCAAGTGAAGAGAGGAAACGACGATGGAAAGAAAGATTTCGAGCAAACCGGTCGATGTCAGTCGACTTTCCCCGATGATGCGCCAGTACTGGAAGGTCAAGGAGCAGTATTTGGAGCAGCTGCTGTTTTTTAGGCTGGGAGATTTTTATGAGCTGTTTTTTGACGATGCGCTGATTGCCTCGCGGGAGCTGGAGCTGACCTTGACTGGCAAGGAGTGCGGTCTGGATGAGCGTGCGCCGATGTGCGGCATCCCGTACCACAGCTGTGAAAACTACATAGCCAGACTGGTCAAAAAGGGGTATAAGGTGGCAATCTGCGAGCAGATGGAGGACCCCGCCACTGCAAAAGGGCTGGTCAAACGGGAAATCATCCGCGTGATTACGCCCGGTACCGTGCTGGAAAGCAATATGCTCGATGCAGGCAGCAATAATTATCTGTGTCTTATCTTCCGTCATCCTCAGCAGGAGTGTTTTGGCGTAGTTTTTTCGGATGTTTCTACCGGCGAGGTGTACGCTTTACAGGTGGATTCCGATTGGGAAAAGCGGGTGATCGGCGAGTTGGGCAGATTTTCTCCAGCAGAGGTTTTGATGAATTTACCGGCGGGCAGCTGTGAGCCGCTCCAGAAGTTTTTAAGCGACCGTTTACAGGTGACCGGCGAGATTTTGGATGAAGAATATTTTGATTGGGAAAGATGCAGAAAGCTTTCGGCGGACCAGTTTGGCAGCGAGGAGATTGCGCAGCTGGAAAACAGCGGACAGCAGTCGGTCATTTTTGCGCTGGGGGCGATGATCCATTATCTGACACAGACGCAAAAGCACGGCTTGGAAAGCCTGACCCATCTGGAAATATACAGCGACGAGCAGTATATGACGCTCGATTTGACCGCACGGCGCAATCTGGAGCTGACCCGCACCCTGCGCAGCGGAGAACGCCGCGGTACTCTGTTGTGGGTGCTCGACCAGACCAAGACCCCGATGGGAAAACGTCTCATCCGCTCGGTGCTGGAAAAGCCGCTGCTTAATCCAACAGCCATCAACAAACGCCTCAATGCGGTCGGAGAACTGTTGGGTGACAGCGTTCGCTTGGATAATATCCGCCAGGAGCTGCGGGATATTTTTGATATGGAGCGGTTGATTACCCGCATTGTCTACGGACTGGTCACACCGCGGGAGATGCGCTCGCTGCAATTTACCGCACAAAAACTGCCGCAGCTCAAGCAGACGGTGGGTGAGGTACAGTCGGTCTACCTGACCCGACTGTTGGATGGGATGGATACGCTCGAGGACATCAGCAGCATGATTGAGTGCGCCATCTCCGATGACCCGCCGGCTCTTCTCAAGGACGGAGGGGTTATCCGCACTGGGTACAACGAGGAGCTGGACTCGCTGCGCGAGATTGTCCACAACACCAAGGGTGTGCTCACCGCACTGGAAAGCAGGGAGCGGGAAAAAACCGGGATCAAAAATCTGAAGGTCGGTTTTAACAATGTATTTGGCTATTATATCGAGGTCACCCGCTCCTTCTTGTCGCAGGTGCCGCCAGAATATGTTCGCAAACAGACGCTGACCGGCAGCGAGCGGTATATCACCCAGGAGCTAAAGGAACTGGAGCAGCAGATTCTGGGTGCAAAGGACCGCATCCTGGTGTTGGAAAATAATCTGTTCGACCAGCTGCGTCAGCAGGTAGCGGTGCAGATTCATCGGGTGCAGGCGACGGCAAATGCCATCGCCTGGCTGGATTTGTACGCCAGCTTTGCCGCAGTTGCCCTCGAGCAAAACTACTGCCGACCGGATGTTGACCTGTCGGGCCGAATCCATATTCAGGACGGCAGACATCCGGTGGTGGAAAAGATGCTGACCGACACTTTATTTGTGGCAAATGATGTGCTGCTGGACAAGGCGGAAAATCAGGTGGCAATCATCACCGGACCGAATATGGCGGGTAAGTCCACCTACATGAGGCAGGTGGCGCTGATTGTGCTGATGGCACAGATTGGCAGCTATGTACCGGCTCGTTCGGCACAGATTGGTGTGGTGGACGGAATCTACACCCGAGTCGGTGCATCGGATGATTTGGCATCGGGACAGTCCACCTTTATGGTGGAGATGAGCGAGGTGGCGCAGATTTTAAAGAGCGCGACCGAGAACAGCCTGCTGATTTTGGATGAGATTGGCAGAGGAACCTCCACCTTTGATGGAATGAGTATTGCACGGGCGGTCATCGAACATATTGCCAACCGCCGCAAGCTGGGCGCCAAGACGCTGTTTGCCACCCACTACCACGAATTGACCGAGATGGAGCAGTCCTTCTTCAACATCAAGAATTATAATATCGCGGTCAAAAAGAACGGCAACGACATCTTTTTCCTGCGGCGCATCATGCGGGGTGGAACGGACGACAGCTATGGTATCGACGTTTCTCGCCTGGCAGGGATTCCCGAGGACATTATCCAGCGCGCCCAGCAGATTTTAAAGCAGCTGGAATCGGGTGCGCTCTCCGCATCCAAACAGAAGGCAAAGCAGCAGAGCGAGCAAATCCAGCTGTTGCCGCAGGAGGACAGTGAGCTGGTCAGAAGGCTCAAGGAGATCGACATCGAAAAAATCACGCCGCTTCAGGCGATGGTGCTTCTGGCAGAACTGAAGGCGCGGGTGTAACCGCAGCGGATGCCGGAAGCGGAAAAGAGGAATGAGTAATGGTATTTTTTGCAGACAGGATGTATCAGCTGCGCAATGAAAAGGGGTACACCCGCGAACAGCTGGCATCGGAATTGGGCTGTATGCCGCGGCAGATTCAGGATTACGAGGAGGGCAAGCTGTATCCCCATGCCATCACCATGGTGGATATTGCCGACTTTTTTGATGTATCGCTGGACTACCTGATGGGCAGGACCGAGTGCAGAGAAATCAACAAAATCAAATAAATCAAACAAGATGCAGAGGAAACGAGGTGAACGGGAATGGGAGTTATCAAGCTGCTGGACGAGCAGGTTTCCCAGCTGATTGCGGCAGGAGAGGTGGTCGAGCGACCCTCTTCGGTGGTCAAGGAGCTGGTGGAAAACGCTATCGATGCCAAGGCAAGCAAGGTGACCATCGAGATACGCCATGGCGGCGTGACCATGATTCGAGTCAGCGACAACGGAAGCGGGATCGCACCGGAGGATGTCCCGATG
>FR880301.1 GCA_000435195.1 Clostridium sp. CAG:169
TTGTCAAGCTCTTTTTTCAAGATTTTTTGAACCGCTTTGGCTCAGCCTCTCGAAATTTCCTGACTGGCTCACCGTTTGGGTTCCTATCGGACCGCTCTGGTGTGCCGCTCTCAGACAGCTCAATTATAATACCACGCCAACTTCTTTTTGTCAACACCTTTTTTGCCCTTTTTTTGACTTTTTTTGAAAAAATTGGATTTTTCTTAAAAATAGCAAACGAGCGGCAAAGCTTCTTTGCTTTCACCGCTCGTTTGCTTATTGATGACTATGGCTTCTCAACTGCGTATGGGTCGGGATTTTCAATCTGGTTCGGTTCAAAGCCGCGGGTGGTCAGATAGGTCCCATTCTTCATGTGCCGCCGGTCGTCGGCATACTCCATGCAGACAATCAGGTCATCATTAAATAAGAACTTGCTCACCGAGGCGTTTGCCACCATTCCGTTGCTCATCTGCTCAAACGGCTTGCCGCTGACAAAATGAATATAGGAAGAAATAACGATCCCGTGGCTGACCGCTACGATTACCTTGCCCTGATTTTGCCGAACGATTCGGTCCACCGTCTGCACAATGCGCTCGGACAGCTGCTTCATTGATTCTCCGCCCGGGCAGCACAGCTGCGCAGGTGCATGATACATCGCCTGCATCACCTGCGGGTACTCCACCGCCAACTCGTCAAAGCGGCGTCCCTCCAACAATCCCCCGTCCAGCTCGCTCAAGCCCGGCTCCACCACCGGCTCCAGCTTTTGCAGCCCGTGCATCTGGGCAATCATCTGCGCGGTCTGACGGGCGCGCAGCAGGGGACTGGTGTACAGCACATCCACCCGGGAAAGGCTGAACGCCATCCCCAGCATCTGTGACTGCTGCATCCCGGATTCATTTAGAGGGTTGTCCACGATTCCCTGAAAGCGACCCTCCGAATTGCCTGCGGTCTCTCCATGTCTAATCAGATATAATATCGTCATCGGGCGTTTGCCACATTCCTTCCCACATTGTTTGCGCTGTTACCAGGGCTGCACCGTACCCACAATCTCATTGATGTCCTTGACACCGTTGTCCTGCATCCACTGCTGCATCCCGTCGATGACCTCGATGGGTGCCTTTGGATTATAAAACATCGCTGCACCGATCTGGATTGCATTCGCGCCTGCCATCATCATCTCAATCGCATCCTGCCATTTTTCGATGCCGCCCATGCCAATCACCGGAATCTTCACACGGTTGGCTACCTGCCAGACCATGCGCACCGCTACCGGAAAGATTGCCGGACCGGACAGACCGCCCACATTATTCTTTAAAATGGGTCGACGGGTGTTGATGTCGATTCTCATGCCCAGCAGGGTGTTGATCAGCGAAACAGCGTCGGCTCCCTGCGCCTCCACCGCCTGTGCAATCGAGGCGATGTCGGTAACATTCGGCGACAGCTTGACAATCATCGGCTTTTTGGCATAGCGGCGCACCTCCTTGACCACCTTTTCTGCACTTTCGCAGCTGGTGCCAAAGGCAGCTCCGCCCTGCTTTACGTTCGGGCAGGAGATGTTCAGCTCGAACATATCAATCTCACTTTCCGAAAGGCGCTCTGCAATGGCGCAGTAGTCCTCGATGCAGCTGCCTGCGATGTTGGCAATCTTGACGGTGTCCTGCTGTGCCAGATACGGCAGGTCATGCTTTAGAAAATGCTCCACACCCGGATTTTGCAGACCGACCGAATTGAGCATCCCGCTCGGGGTTTCGGCAATGCGCGGCGGCGGGTTGCCCAGACGCTCGCGGAAGGTCATCCCTTTAAGCGAAATACCACCCAGGCGGGACAACGGATAAACACATTCATACTCCCGACCAAAGCCAAAGCAGCCCGAGGCTGTGATGACCGGGTTTTTAAACTCCACCCCGGCGATGGATACCTTCATATTCTCATTCATCGAATACCACCCTTTCCGCATCAAACACCGGACCGTCCTTGCAGACGTGCAGATAGGTCACCGAGCCGTCCTCGCGGCGGATCGGCGTTGCACATCCCAGGCACGCGCCCACACCGCAAGCCATCCGCTCCTCCAGCGATACCTCGCAGCGCACGCCGTACTGCGCACACATCTGCGCAACAAACTTGAGCATCACCTTCGGTCCGCAGGCATAGACGATGTCCGGCTTTTCCTCCTCCAGACGCTGCCGCAGCAGGTCGGTGACTAAGCCGTGGTGACCTGCCGAGCCGTCGTCGGTTGCCAGCATCACCCGCACGCCGTATTTTTCAAAGTCCTGTGTCAGCACGATCTTGCCCGCATCGCGAAAGCCCAGGATGGCAGTCGCATTGCCTGCATAGTGCTTGGCTGTTTGCAGCATAGGAGGCACACCGATGCCGCCTCCCACCACAACTGCCTTTTTTTGTGGGTCCAGCAGTGTAAAGCCGTTGCCCAGCGGTCCCATCACGTCGATGGAGTCTCCCTCGCGCAGCTGTGCCATTGCACGGGTGCCCTCGCCGCGCACATCAAACAGGATGCGCAGGCTATCCCCTTCCACCTCGCAGATGGAGATGGGACGGCGCAGTGTAAAGCCCGGCAGGCGGATGTGTACAAACTGCCCTGCCTTCGAGCGCTGTGCCAGCTGCGGACATTCAATGGTAAAATCGCACATACTGCCTGTACCCACATGGCTGATGCGATAGATTCCCTGCAAATATTCCATGACCTTCCCGTCCTTTTTCGTTGTTTTTCGGGGTTTCCCCGGATTCCTTCCATAATATAATAATATGAAACCCACCCGTTTGACAAGACCCTGTGCGCTTTTTCTTCTCCCCGTCGCTTTGCTGTTTTTGTGGATTTCTCCCTTGCATCCCACTGCCTGATGGTGTATAATAGGGAGCGCATCCGACCTGCGGCAACAGCCGGGCGCAGTCAGTCGCAAGTTCCTGACTTAAAAACACACTACGAAAGGAAAATCGAATATGAGAAACAACACTGTCAGGAAGATGGCGGTCAATGCGATGGTTGCAGCGCTCTACTTTGTGCTGAGCCTGCCGTTTATGACCTTTATCTTCGGACCGGTGCAGTTGCGCGTTTCCGAGGCGTTCACCCTGCTGCCGGTCTTTTCGTCCACCCCCATCGCCGGTCTCACCCTCGGGTGCGTGCTGGTCAACACACTGGGGGTCTTTACCAAAGCCAACATTCTCGGTCCGCTCGACGTCCTGTTCGGCTCGGCTGCGACCCTGCTGGCTGCCTTTTTGACCCATCAGCTGCGCGGTGTGCGCATCAAGGGTCTTCCCTTTTTATCCGCTTTGATGCCGGTTTTAGTCAACGGCATCGTCATCGGACTGGAGCTGACCTTTGTCATCTCCGGCTCGTTTAATCTGCCCATCTTTTTAATCAACGCCGGACAGGTTGCACTGGGCGAAGCGATTGCCTGCTTTGTGCTGGGATTGCCGATGGTCCGTGCATTGGAAAAAACCGGCTTGGGCAACAAGCTGTTTGCCGACAGCACCCTGCATAAAATCGCCTAAATCATCCTCTCGAGCTTGCCAAAGCCCTTCAGCACACACGCTGAGGGGCTTTTTTTCATTTGCCAGCATCGACCCTGCCGTGCTATCATAGAATCATACTATCAAGTCCCATCACCCCAAAAGGAGCAAAATTATGACCGAATATATCCTCCCCCGTCTGCCTGCCCAAAGCGATGCCCGCCGGTTTTCCACCCTCAGCGCACCGCTGCTGTTTTGCCACTACCTAAAAGGGCAGCAGCCGACCACCAGCCAACCGACCGCCAGCCAACCGACCACGCAGCCGGAGTTGACCACGCAACAGACGTTGACAGGGCAACAGACGTTGACCACGCAACAGACGTTGACAGGTCAACGCCTGGAGGCGTTGACCTTTGTTACCTTGACCGGCTGCCGCTGTGGTGAAGCCGAGGTCGAAAAGGACAGCGGCTGCAACGACCGGCTTTCCTTCTACCTTGCCTGCTTTGAAGTCTCTCCCCAGCCGGATTGGCAGTTTTGCCTTGCCCTGTCGGACGAAGCTTGTGCACAACCCCTTGTAACAGCCGTCTGTTCTGCCCAGCACGCCTCAACAAGCGATCCACACATCACCATCAGCCGCAGCGGAGGTGAAAACCTCGAAGGTGTCTTTTGGGGTGTGCTGATAGAATTTCCGATTTCGCTGCTAAAGGGCTGTCCGTCTCCCATCCTGCACCTGTGCTACCGCCGCGGCGAGGTGCTTTCCTCCCCCTTTGCCGACGGCTCTGCCCGACTACACTGCATTTAATTTGCAGCATGCAGAATAAATGCCAAATCGACGGGATTTAGCAGACATTCTGAAAACTACGGTAAAAAGTCCAACGAAAATGAGCAGGGGTATTGACCTTACAGTTACTGTATCGTTTATGCTAACAACAGAACTGTTAAGGAGGAATCTGCAAATGCCAAGTGAAAATGCCTACAGCCAGCCGGTCACTTTAAAAAACGTGCTGAAATTTGCTGTACCCACCATCGTGATGACCGTCTTCATGTCATTTTACACCATGATTGACGGCTTGTTCGTCTCCAACCTGCTGGGAACCGATGCACTGTCTGCAATCAATTTAAGCGCCCCCATTATCTCATTGGTGACTGCTGTTTCGACCATGCTTGCCACCGGCGGAAGTGCCGTCATTATGAAAAAAGCCGGAGAAGGGAAAATCGAAGAGGCTCATCGGGACTTTACCTTTCTGATTCTGGTCAATATCGGCGTCGGTATCCTGATGTCACTGCTCGGCTATGCCCTGATGGACAAAATCTTTGCCGGTATGGGTCTTTCCCAAAAGGTGTTTGACTACTGCCACGCTTACCTGAGCCGTTACCTGTTGTTCACAGTACCGATTTTGCTGATGAACAACTTTACTTTGTACATGATTGCCAGTGGACGTTCCACCCTGTCGATGCTCTCCTCCATCACCGGCGATGTGCTCAATATCCTGCTCGACTACCTGCTTATTGAGGTATTCCAGATGGGCATTGCGGGTGCTGCCATTGCCACCGGCTTGGGATACTCGGTGACTGCCGTGGTGGGAACGCTGCTGTTTTCCAATCGCAGCCAACTGCTGCACTTTGTCAGACCCGGACATTGCCTCAAAACGTTGGTGCAGGCAGCTGCAAACGGCAGCTCGGAGATGGCGACTGCTCTGGTCACCGGCATCGTAAACCTGATGTTCAACTGGACCATGCTGCACTATGTGGGCGAAGACGGTGTCGCTGCCATCACCATCATCATGTATGTATTGATGTTTGCCACCTCGTTGTACACCGGCTATTCCTACGGGGTAGCTCCCATGGTCAGCTTTTATTACGGTGAACAAAACCGCGCCAAGCTCAAGCGCCTGGTTTCCATCAGTTTTCGCCTGATTGGAGCGATGGCAGTGATGATGCTGCTGCTCTCCCAGTTGGCAACCCGCCCGCTGGTGTCTATCTTTGCCCGCCCGGGCAACCCGGTCTACGACCTTGCAGTAACAGGCAACCGCATCTGCTCGATTGCATTGCTGTTCATCGGCTTTAACGTTTTTGCCAGCGGGATGTTCACCGCCCTGTCCAACGGCATCGTATCTGCCATCCTGGCTTTTTCCCGCTCGTTTGTCTTTATGATTATCGCCATGTTGACCCTGCCTGCTCTGCTGGGCGTAACCGGTGTGTGGCTGGCAAATCCGATTGCCGAACTGGCTGCAATCGGTCTGGCAACCTTCATGCTGGTGCGCTATCGCAAGCGGTATGGCTACTAAATCTGCCGAATTTTCACCTGTAATTGAAATAGATAAAAAAGGCAGCTATCTGAAATTTGCTCAGATAGCTGCCTTTTTTATTCGGAGCATTATAGAATTTCTGTCGACGACATCATCCCGTAGATATACGGAAATAAAACAAAGCAAAAAGATGCAGCCGATAAAAATCGCACAGCATCTTCCCATATACAACAAAAAGCACCACAAAAAACTTGTGGTGCTTTTTGCTTGGCGCGCTTGAAGGGACTCGAACCCCCGACCTACTGGTTCGTAGCCAGTCACTCTATCCAGCTGAGCTACAAGCGCAGATGCTATTGTTCTGCTGATGGAATCTGTATCGCAATCAGCTTTACTATAATAACATCTAAAAAAAGTTTTGTCAAGGGTTTTGGGAAAGTTTTTTAAATTTTTTTATCCCAAATCCTCGCAGTCGGTCAAATGTACCTGCGCCGGACCGTCGATTCCCTCCAGCTCCAGCACTGCCAGCTCGTTTTCTCCCTCACGCAGCAGCGGAGCCGGCAGATAGAGGGTCTTCTGCGGGCCTGCCGGATTCCAGTATCTGCCCAAGTGAAAGCCGTTGATGTAGACGTTGCCCTTGGTAAAGCCGTCCAGCCGCACAAAGGTGTCCTGCCGCTGCTGCACCGTAAAGCTGCCCTTTAAAAAGAGCGGCGCATCTGCACCGGCACCGACCGGCTCATATCCCTGCTGCGGCGGGCAGTCGCAGGGCAGGGAATAATGCTTCCAGCCAAACTGATACTGACATCCCAGCTTGACCCCACGCAGGATGCCCTTGCAGTCGAGCAGCTTTGGTCCGTAGTTGATGCGTCCCATATTCTCTACTAAAATGCGCAGCACCGCTGTCTGTCCTGCCTCCAGTTCCAGGTAGATTGCATCGTTCCTGCGTCCGGTCCGCTCCTGAATCCCTGCCAGCTTGCCGTCTACATAGATCAGCGCCCGGTCGTGCAGCCCATCGATGGTCAGCTCACTGCGCTCAAAGGGTCCGTGCAGCACCGTTTCATACAGCACAAAGCCAAAATCCTGTTCCAGCTGCTCCATCGTCAGGGTGCTTGCGCTCTCCACCGGCTGCGGCAGGTGGGCAAACAGCGGCGTCTGCTGTGTCAGCTGCACCCTGCCGTAGTCATGCTTTGGCAGATTTCCCACCTGCAAATCAGGTGCCTTGCCCATATACTGCTCTGCCACCCGCTTGATGGCAAAATATTTTTCGGTCAAATCTCCGCACTCGCTCACCGGGCAGTCGTAGTCATAGCTGGTCACCGTCGGCTGATAGCAGCCGTCGTGGTTGGCTCCGTTGGTAAAGCCGAAGTTGCTTCCCCCGTGGAACATATACAGATTGACCGAACCGCCATCGCGCAGCATCTGCTCCAGCTGCCCTGCGGTCTCGTCACTTTCTCTGCGGTGGTGCTGCTCGTACCAGTGGTCAAACCACCCGTTCCAGAACTCGGTACACATCACCGGTCGTTCGGGCGCAAACCGGCGCAGGGTGTCAAAATGCTCCTTGCCGCGGCTGCCAAAGTTTGCTGTCGCCAGATACTCCGGCAGGCTTCCGCCGCCCAGCATCAGCTGATTGGGTCCATCGGAGGTAAAGAAGAACTCGTTGACCCCGTTGTCCCGATAGATTTGCGCCACCGCCCGCAGGTAATCCTTATCGTTGCCGTAGCTGCCGTACTCATTTTCCACCTGCACTGCGATGATGTTGCCGCCGTTTTCTCCCAGATATGGGCGCAGGCGGTCAAACAGCTGCTTGTAGTAGGCTGCCACCTTCTGCAAAAACAGCGGATTGTTGCAGCGCAGGGCAAGACCCGGTCGGTTTAACAGCCAGGACGGCAGCCCGCCAAAGTCCATCTCCGCGCAGATGTACGGTCCCGGGCGCAGGATGACATACAATCCCAGCTTCTGTGCCGTCTGCACAAAGCGAGCCACATCCAGCCCGCCGGAAAAGTCAAACCTGCCCTCCTGCCGCTCGTGCAGGTTCCAGCAGGTGTAGGTCTCCACCGCATTGAAGCCGCAGGCACGCAGTTTCTTTAAGCGGTCCTCCCAGTAATCGGGTGTCACCCGAAAATAGTGGATGGTGCCGGACAAAATCCGAAACGGCTTTTGGTCCAGCAAAAACTGCTCCCCTTGATAACAAAGTCTGCTCATAACCTTCTCTCCTTTTTTTAACTGTAAACCCCTGCCTTTATCCAAACAGCTCGTTCCAGATTTGCGGCATCACCGGGTTTTCCCGCTTAACTACCTGCTTGCCAAAGTCCTCGGCACTCTCCCCCTCCCGCAGCTGTCGTGCCACCACCACCAGCCGCGCATCGGCAAATTCATAGGTGCAGGTGGACAGGGTCAGCAGCCGGTCGTCAGCTGTCATCTTGACGCCGGTATCAATCAGCGACCGCTTTTGAATCTGGGCAATATACGCCTGCTTGGCATCGCGGGTGCTGAACTTTAGATAGCTGATGTAGTCAAACAGCTCCCCATGCTCCGGTCGAGTGGAGACGATGTACACCGCTGCCACCGCATACTGATAGCGATTGTACAGGGTGTTGAGCTGAATGACCGGATGCTCGGCGGCAAATTCGGTGTCCTTATAGCGGGTCAGGATGTTGAACATACTGCGGTCGCTGGTGATGTTGTGCCCGTACAGGATGGTGTTGTCGTCGGTCAGCTGCGGGGAATTGCCCTTGTCCAAAAACACCTGCCCGTGCTTATCCTCTTCGCCATAAAAGTCGTGGGTCAGATAATATTCATTGTCCCGCTGCATCACCGGTGTGCTCAGCAGCCCGTCGCCGATGTTCAGCCATCCCACGATGTCGCTGTTTATCTCATACAGCTTGCGGTACTCCGGCAGCATCACCGGTTCAAAGGAGATGCCTGCATTGGCGTCTTCCGTAGAGGTCCCTCCCGCATTGTCCTCTGCGCCTTCGGTTGATGCCTCTTCCTGTACCTCCTGATTCGGGTCGGATTGTCCGATGGTCAGCCCGCCCTGGTGGTACAGCTGCTCCAGCCCGTCCTGTACCTTGCCGCTTTGGTAGGACTGCATCGCCCACAAAGCAAGGTGGAGGATGCTTGCCAGCGCCACCGTCAGAAAGAAGAGGATCAACCCTCTTCTCACCGGTCTTGAGATCGGTTTCATTCCTTCCCCCCTCTGCCCTTGTTTTGGTTTTCTTTCTTACAGCCGTTGTGCGGCTTTCAAAATCAGGCTCAGCGCGTGCGAGGACGCCAGATAGCGGATGGTCTCCCTGGCATCCTGGTCCCTGCGGTTGACATGCAGGGTAAAGACATGGGTCAGCTTCGGGCTGTCCACCCCGATGTACACAAGACCCACCTCCTTGCCTTCGTCGGCGGTCGGTCCTGCATTGCCGGTCACCGAGATGCCGATGTCTGCTCCTGACAAATTTCGCACACCCGATGCCATCTCTGCTGCCGTCTGCTCCGAGATAGCTCCGTACTCCGCCAATGTCTGTTCACTGACACCCAACAGCTGATGCTTGATGCGGTTAGAATAGCTGCATACCCCGCACTCAAACACCTTCGACGAGCCGCTGACATCGGTGATGCGCTTGGCAAGATAACCGCCTGTGCAGCTTTCTGCCACTGCTACCTTCCGCTCTTTTTCGGTCAGCAGCCGTACCACCGCTGTTTGCAGGTCACCGACGTCCACCCCGTACAAAAATTCGCCCACTGTCTGCCGAATCTGCTCCATCACCGGCTCGAGCAGGGCGTTCGGGTCCTCGCCGCCTTTCACCCTTGCGGTCACCCGCAGCTGTACCTCGCCGGTCTTGGCATAGGGTGCCACCGTAGGGTTCAGGCTCTTTTCCATCAGGCTGCGCAATCTATCCTCCAGCATCGACTCTCCAATCCCAAAAAAGTGCATGGTGTGGGAGACCAGCCTGGTGTCGCTGTCCTTGAGCAGATAGGGTTTGACCTGCTGCTCAAACATCGGCTTCATCTCCCGCGGCGGACCCGGCAGCATGATGGCAGTCTTGCCTTCCAGCTCGCCGCTTCCTTCGATTGCACAGCCGGGCGCCGTTCCGTTTTCGTTTTGAAAGATGATACAGCCCTGCGGCATCATCGCCTGCTTTTTATTATTGTCGGTCATCTCCCTGCCTAAACGCAGAAAATGCGCCTGGATGCGTGTCAGCGAATCCTCGTCCATCACAAGCGTTCTGCCAAAGCAGGCTGCGATGGTCTCCTTGCTCAGGTCGTCATAGGTCGGACCCAGCCCGCCGGTGGTGATGACAATGTCTGCCCGCTTTAGCGCCAGCTGCAACGACTGCCGCAGCCGCTCGGGGTTATCCCCCACCACACTTTGATGGTAGAGGTTGATGCCCAGTCCTGCCAACTCCTTTGCCAGATAAGCGGCGTTTGTGTTGATAATATCTCCCATCAGAAGTTCGGTGCCGATGCACAGAATCTCTGCGCTGCGCTGTTTCATTTGACCATCCCTTTCCGTTTTGCCGTCAGAAAAATCATTCTATGATAATCATAAAGGATATTTGTAAACATTTCATGTCTATCTCCCTAAACTTCTCCAAAATCCTGACGCCGATGCAAAAACAGGGTCAAGCCCTTCGACCTGTGTTTGGCAGCCGCGGCATTGACCCTGTTGTCTGTATTATAAAAACTGTTTAGTCCTCTTTGCCGTCCCAGCAGTAGGTGCAAAGCTGTTCACGCGGCAGACCGACCGATTCAATCATGTCGTCCAGGCGGTGATAGCGCAGGCTGGTCACATTGAGTTTGTGGCAGATGACGTCCAGCATCCGCTGATATTCCTCGGTGTTTGGATCGGTATAACGATTCAGCAGCTCCGGGGTGATCTGGTTTTCCAGCTCCATCATCACGCGGCGGGTAATCAGATCCATGTCCGAGCGCGAACGGGAGAAGTTTAAGTATTTGCAGCCATAGAACAGCGGCGGGCAGGCAGGACGGACGTGTACCTCCTTGGCTCCGCTGGCGTACAAAAATTCACCGGTCTCCCGCAGCTGGGTGCCACGAACGATGGAGTCGTCGATGAGTAGCAGGCTCTTGCCCCGAATCAGCTCCTGCACTGCAATCAGCTTCATGCGTGCAATCAGGTTGCGCTGGCTCTGGATGCTTGGCATAAAAGAGCGCGGCCAGGTCGGGGTATATTTGATAAACGGGCGGGAGAAAGGAATCCCCGACTCATTTGCATAGCCGATGGCGTGTGCTGTACCGGAATCCGGTACACCCGCTACTGTATCCACCTGAATGGTACCCTTGTCGCGGCGGGCAAGCATCGCTCCGCAGCGGTAGCGCATCTCTTCGACTCCGATGCCTTCATAAGAGGAGGACGGGTAGCCGTAGTAAATCCACATAAAGGTACAAATCTTCATCTTGTTGCCCGGCTTCACCAGCGTCTGTGCGCCCTCTGGGGTAACAACAGCAATCTCGCCCGGACCCAGCTCCCGTTCCTCCTGGTAGCCCAGGTTGCGGTAGGCAAAGCTCTCGAGCGAAACGCAGCAGGCATCTTCCTTTTTGCCCACGCTGACCGGTGTACGTCCCAGCCGGTCCCTTGCTGCATAGATGCCCTTTGGTGTCATCAGCAGAATGGTCATCGAACCTTCGATCCGCTGCTGTGCATACGCCAGTCCGTCGATCAGGTTGTCCTTCTGGTTAATCAGCGCAGCCACCAGCTCGGTGGGGTTGGTGTCGCCTCCGCTCATCTCCAGAAAATGGGTGTGCCCTTTGCTGTAGATTTCCTGCACCAGCTCCTCGGTATTGTTGATGCGTCCCACCGTGGTGATGGCATAGGTTCCGTGATGGGAACGAACGATCAGCGGCTGCGGCTCAAAGTCGGAGATACAGCCGATTCCTACACTGCCCTGCATCGAATTGACCTCCCGGTCAAACTTGGTGCGAAACGGTGCGTTTTCAATGTTATGGATTGCGCGGTCAAACCCCTTTTCCTGGTCGTATACTGCCATACCTGCGCGGCGTGTGCCCAGATGAGAATGGTAGTCGATGCCAAAGAACAGGTCGAACACACAGTCCTTCTTTGCTGCTACGCCAAAAAATCCACCCATCAACAATTCCTCCCTGTTTTCTGTTATCTGCCCTTGTCCCCTAAAAAAACAAATGCCCCGCAGGGCTTTAGGGTCAAAAGGGTATTTTTCTGTTTCTTTCCAAGCACATTATAGCAAACTCCCTCCCTGTATGGCAAGGCAGGATTGTAAAAAAAGTGTACTACGCATAAAAATACCGTTTTCTTCACAACTTTCCACCCCGCCGCCCTTCTTTTTTTGTACGGACCTGCAAAGGCTTTCTTTTTTCAAAAAAAGGATACTTTGTACACCTGTGACATACACTCAGGCGGACAAAAATCCCATTCTTTGCAAAATCCCACAAAACAGGGCTTGCAGGCAGGGCTGCAACGTGGTATATTTTCTGTATAGTTTAAACAGTTGTTTTCGGGAAAAAAACAATCTGCCGGTCCTAAGAACTCTATACGGAAAGGAAGGTCTTATCATGTCCAACGAAGAAAAATATCTGCTGGTCGAAGAAAGCATCGCACCCGACATCTTTAAAAAGGTGCTGGAAGCCAAAAAATATCTTGCCACCGGCAAAGCGCGCAATTCCTCCGAGGCGGTACGCCTTGCCGACATCTCCCGCAGCGCTTTTTACAAGTACAAGGACCGGGTGATGGAATATAACTCCAATGCCTCAGGCAACATCGTCACCTTCTACCTGACCATGGAGGACATCCCCGGTGTGCTGTCCTCGGTCATCAACCACCTAGCGGAGTACGGTGCCAACATCCTGACCATCAACCAGAACATCCCCTCCGACGGCATCGCCGCTGTCACCGTGTCCATCCGCATGACCGATGTCACCTTGGAGGAGCAGCCGCTGATGCAGCGCCTGCGCGACCTGCACGGCGTCGTACAGGTCAGCAAGGTTTCCTGATTCCTCTATCGGTCCACTCAAATTTAAAAGGAGCATCCCCTATGAAAAAAATAGCAGTACTTGGCTGCGGAACGGTCGGTTCCGGCGTGGTCGAGGTCTTTTACAAAAACCGTCAGAGCATCCAGCGCAAGGCAGGTTGCCCGCTGGACATCAAATATATTTACCTGCGTCGTCCTCGTCCCGAACTGCCCTGGCAGGACAAGCTCTGCTATGACTTTGACACCATCCTGCACGACCCGGAAATCTCCATCGTCGTTGAGGTGATGGGCGGGCTTCATCCTGCGGGCGAGTGGATTGCCGCCTGCTTAAAGAACAACAAGAGCGTGGTCACCGCCAACAAGGAACTGATTGCCGCACAGGGCGCTCAGCTGCTCGCACTTGCCCGCCAGCACCAGGTCAATCTGCTGTTTGAAGCCAGCGTCGGCGGCGGCATCCCCATCATCCGCCCGCTGCATCAGTGTCTGGGTGCCAATGAACTGGACGACATCCAGGGAATCCTCAACGGCACCACCAACTTTATCCTAACTAAGATGAGCCGCGAAGGGATGTGCTTCTCCCAGGCGCTGCAGATGGCACAGCAACTCGGTTACGCCGAAGCAGACCCCACTGCCGATGTGCAAGGCTTGGATGCCTGCCGCAAAATCTGCATTCTGGCATCCCTTGCCTTTGGCAGACAGCTGTACCCGCAGCTGGTACACTGTCAGGGCATCACCGAGCTTACCCCCGAGGACGTCGAGTACGCCCGCAACTGGGGAGGTGTCATCAAGCTGATTGCCCGCGCCCACCGCGACCCGGACACCCAACAGCTGTCTGCATTGGTCGCTCCGATGTTTGTCCCACACGACAGCCAGCTTTCCACTGTAGATGATGTTTTCAACGGCATCCTGGTGGACGGCGATGCCACCGGTCAGGTGCTGTTCTACGGCAAGGGCGCAGGCAAGCTGCCCACCGCCTCGGCGGTCATCTCCGATGTCATCGACTGCACCAAAGCCTCCGGCACCATCGACACCCTGTTTTGGCAGGCAGACAGTGTCGAGGCATGCAACCGCCAGCTGCTCGACTGGCAGCAGATTCCCGCTCGTTTCTACCTACGCCTGCGTCTGTCCGACCCGCAGCAGCTGGCATATATTTCCCTGCTATTGGATGAATACAAGCTACTCTCCCGACCCGACCAGCCCAAAACCGAAATTGCCCTTGTCACCTCCACCATGACCCGCCGCTGTCTGCAAGAAATCCTTGCACAGCTGCAAGCAGAGGGCATTGTCCCATTGAATACCCTGTTTGTGCTGCAATAAATTCCCCGTTTTCCCTTGTCTTTTTCTGCCCTGCCACCCTATGTGCCCTTGGTGCATAGGATGAGAAGGCAGCATTCTGCACCCTTTTGTGCTTTGCTGTGGTAACGTGTTTAAGCAAACCGCACAAAATCTTCCTGTTAATGCGAATATTTTTCTGCGAAAGGTAGATTTCCATAAAAATATCGGCAAAAGGGTGTATTTATGCGCTTTTTTGTATTATAATCAAACAAACAAGGGAACAGAAACGGAGGTAACGATATGAATCTGATCGTTCAAAAATTTGGTGGTTCCTCTGTTGCTAACGTCGAGCGGGTGCGTCACGTTGCACAGATCATCACCGACACCTATGCAAAGGGCAACTCTGTCATTGCGGTCGTTTCCGCACAGGGTGACACCACCGATGACCTGATTGCCAAAGCCAAAGAGATCACCGACAAACCCTCCAGCCGGGAGATGGATGTCCTGCTTTCCACCGGCGAGCAGATTTCCATGTCGCTGCTGGCAATGGCAATCGAGCAGATGGGTTACCCGGTCATCTCTCTGACCGGCTGGCAGGCAGGCTTCCTGACCGAATCCACCCACCGCAACGCTCGCATCAAAAAGATTAACACCGAGCGTCTGCAAAATGAATTGGACAAGAAAAACATCGTCATCGTCGCAGGCTTCCAGGGCTTAAACCGCTACGATGACATCACCACCCTCGGACGCGGCGGCAGCGACACCAGTGCAGTCGCCATTGCAGCTGCGCTCAAGGCAGATAAATGTGAAATCTACACCGATGTGGACGGCGTATATACCACCGACCCGCGCATCGTCCCCAATGCCCACAAGCTCGACGAGATTACCTACGACGAGATGCTCGAGCTTGCCACCTGCGGCGCCAATGTTTTGCACAACCGCTCGGTGGAAATGGCGAAAAAATATTCTGTTAAGATGGAAGTGCGCTCGAGCATCCACAGCGATGTGCCGGGCACCATTGTCAAGGAGGTTTGCAAAGTGGAAAAAATGCTTATCAAAGGGGTCGCTCTCGACAACGACGTCACCCGCATCTCGGTCATCGAGGTTCCTGACCAGCCGGGCATCGCTTTCAGAATTTTCTCCGCGCTGGCTGCCAGCAAAATCAACGTAGACATCATCCTGCAGTCGGTCGGACGTGAGGGCACCAAGGACATCAGCTTTACCGTTTCCACTGCACACAAGGATGCTGCCATGCAGATCGCCGAAGCCTTCTGCCAGACGGTAGGCGGCAAGGAGGTCAACTTTAACGACAATGTTGCCAAGGTTTCCATTGTTGGTGCTGGTATGCTCTCCAACCCGGGTGTAGCCGCCACCATGTTCGAAGCACTGGGCGAAAACAACATCAACATCAGCATGATTTCTACCAGTGAAATCAAAATTTCGGTTCTGATTGAAAAAGAGCAGGGCAAAAAGGCAGTCAACGCTATCCACGATGCCTTCGCACTCTAATCGCTGCTTTTCGGTATCAAAAAACCTCGGTGAAAAATTCACCGAGGTTTTTCTTTATTCTTATGCTCTTTTAAGCGGGCAACGAGGCAATTCCGTTTAAGGAGAGGTCCCCGCGCACCCCTGCCAGATATTCATAGTATGCCTGCGAGCCAATCATCGCTGCATTGTCCCCGCACAGGCTCAGCTGCGGCAGGTACAGCTCATATCCTCTGTCCGCACACGCTGTTTGCAGCGCCTGCCGCAGTCCGCTGTTGGCGCTGACGCCGCCTGCAATGACAATCTTCTTCTGTCCGGTAAACTGAGCTGCACGCATCAGGTGGTCGGTCAGGATGTCTGCCACCGTCCCCTGAAAATCGGCTGCCAAATCGTTGACCGACAGCTGTTCACCCTTCTGCTGGGCATGATGGGAAAGATTGATGACCGCTGTCTTTAAGCCCGAGAAGCTAAAATCAAAATCCGAGCCGTTCACCTTTGGCTTTGGCAGCTTGTAGTGTCCGCGCTGACCCAGCTGGGCTGCCTTGTCGATGTAGATGCCGCCCGGATACGGAAAGCCCAGCACCCTGGCTGCCTTGTCAAACGCCTCGCCTGCTGCATCGTCCCTTGTGCGACCGATCACCTCAAAGTGGGTGTAATCGTGCGCTAACAGGATGTGGCTGTGTCCGCCCGAAGCCACCAGGCACAAAAACGGCGGCTCCAGCTGCGGGTGGGTCAGGTAGTTGGCTGCAATGTGCCCGCGGATGTGATGGACCGGAATCAGTGGCTTGCCCGAAGCCAGCGCCACCCCTTTGGCATAGTTTAAGCCCACCAGCAGCGCACCGATCAAGCCCGGCGCATAGGTCACTGCGACCGCGTCGATGCTTTCAAAGCTCTCCCCTGCCTGCTCGAGCGCCTGCTGCACCACCGCACAGATGTTCTCCACATGGCGGCGGGAGGCAATTTCCGGCACAACCCCTCCGTACAGCTTGTGCTCGTCCACCTGCGAATTGATGACCGAGCTGATAATCCTTCTGCCATCCTCTACCACTGCGGCAGCGGTTTCGTCGCAGGAGGATTCAATCGCCAGTATCTTCATACAAACAACACGCTCCTTACTTTCCGGGCTAAAACAACCCGCCATAGGTTTTGGTCATAATCAGGGCATCCTCGGTAGGATTGACATAAAAGTTCCTGCGCTTTCCCACCACTTCAAAGCCGCTTTTCTCGTACAGCTGCTGGGCAGAGAGGTTCGACTGTCGCACCTCCAGCGATACCGACGCCATCTCGTTTTCTTTGGCATAATCATCCAGCTCCTGCATCAGCGCTGTTGCCACTCCCTGCCGGCGGTACTGCGAAAATACCGCCACGTTGCAGATAAAGCCCTCGTCGACGATGTGGTGCATCCCCACATATCCTGCCACCGAGCCATCCGGCTGCTGTGCCACCCGAAATACTGCCAGCGGGTTGGACAGCTCCGATACCAGCGCGTCATAGCTCCACGGTGCGCTGAAACACTCCTTTTCCAGCCGCTCCAGCTGGTCAATATGCTGCGGCTGCATCGGTACGATGCACAAACTTCGCCCTTGTTCCTCCATGTTGATTCCAATCTTCCTTTCCAAACATTCCAGTTGATTCACGGTTCTATACAGTATAGCAGATTCCACCGGCGCGGGCAACTGTTTTTCTTTCCCTTTAACCGCGCTGCCACAGCATTTCCTGCACCAGCTGCTCCAGCTGCGCATAGGTGGAAAGCTGACCTGCCCTGCGGCGAAAATCTGCGCTGCCGTACTCCCCTTTAAAATACCACGCTGCGTGCTTGCGCGCCTCACGCATCCCAATCTTCTCGCCCTTGTAGTCGCACAGCAGGCGGATGTGCCGCAGCAAAATCTCCATCTTCTCTGCAAGGCTCGGGTCGGGCAGCAGCTGACCGGTGCGCAGGTAATGGTCAATCTGCTTAAACACCCAGGGTCTGCCCTGTGCGCCTCTGCCAATCATCACAAAGTCCACGCCGGTTTGCTCATACATCTGCTTGCAGGAAAGTGCATCGGTCACATCTCCGTTGCCCATCACCGGGATAGACACTGCTTCCTTGACCCGCCGGATGATTTCCCAGTCGGCGCTGGGCGCATACATCTGCTGGCGGGTCCTTCCGTGGATGCACAAGGCAGCCGCGCCGTTCTCTTCCATGATCTGCGCAAATTCCACCGCATTGACCGAATTTTCGTCCCAGCCCTTGCGGAATTTCACCGTCACCGGCACCGGCACCGCCGCGCTGACCGCCTTGACAATCCGACCTGCCAGCTGCGGGTCCTTCA
>FR880302.1:0-2307 GCA_000435195.1 Clostridium sp. CAG:169
TGAAGGCCGTAAAAGCAAATGACACACAGAAGGACCTCACCGATCTGTTGGATGAGGATATCGAAATCGCTGATGTTGAGGTCGGCGAAAACGAATATCTGTATGTATTCACTTTTGTTGGGGTGATTACAATTGAGGGTCGTGTGCTGAAATGCTATCCAAAATATCTGCTTGATGCCACGACCCCCAAAGCAGAACTGAAACAAGTGCTGAAGGTTCTGGAAAAGTACAATTCCAGGGAACAGATCATTCGTATGTACAACGATACGAGTGACAGCAGCGCATTTAATATGTTGGCTGTTATGCTGTTCTTTCTCCAGGATTATTTCGAGTATGGTGCCTATACCAACACCCAGGACATCATCGAGTCAAACGGGTCCGGTGACATCCTTTGGGATAAGACCATCAACGAAACTTTCACTCTCTTAAGCAACAACCGGCCGTATTACCCGGAATTGCTGACCATGAAGCGTGTGAATGACGATTTTGATTTCTTCAAGCGCTTGCACGAGTGTATCCTTACCCGTTGCACGGAGGAATTGAGAGATGCTGACCTGTTGGATCTGTTCGATATTATGGGTGTCGATATTTCCGATGAGCATATCGAGGACTTTGGTGACAAGGAGTATGTTCTGGAGCGTATTGTCAAAGAACTCAATGTCCAGTTCAATACCCGCAAACAGCTTCTGCTGAAAACGCTGTATGCCTACATAGCAAACAGCAGCGCACTGGACGATCTGGACTGCTTCAGTATGTTCGGCACAAACAGCTTCAACCTGGTATGGGAAAAAGTCTGCGCAGAAGTAATGGACAACCAGTTACAGAAGCCAATCGGTGGACTGCGACTGCCTATACCATTGACCGAACAATACCGCGATATGCGGCATAAGAAACTCATTGATTTGATTGATAAACCGCAGTGGTCTGGGACGGCACCGAACGGTGAACCGTTTGTAAAGCAGGCCGAGGATACGCTCATCCCAGACCTCATTTCCATCGTTAATGTCGATGGGGACTATCAGTTTATCATTTTTGATGCCAAATACTATAACATCCAATTGGAGCATAACAAAAAGCTGCGTGGTCAGCCCGGTATCGAGTCCATCAGCAAGCAGTATTTGTACCAGTTGGCCTATCAGCCTTTTGTGGAGGCTCACCAGATCAGCACAGTAAAAAACTGTTTCCTTATGCCAACCGCTTCTACGGAAATAATCGAAAAAGGCACTGCATCCCTTGCCATGTTACACAATCTGGGACTGCAGGATATTCAGGTGCGTCTGCTACCTGCGGAGACAATGTACCGTCACTACATTGAAAACACGAAGATGGATGTACGGATGTTGAATCTATGATGCGAGGAGTTTAATTGCATACGATTGCAATTGTTTGTTGAAACGATTGCACATGAGACCACTTACAAAAATATAGAAAGGGGAATTTCTATGGCTGACCGTTCGTTTAAGGAATATATCGGCAGCAGATTTTATGACCAGTTCTTCAACGCCATAAAATCGTATGTCATACAAAACCGCAATAATATCGAACTGAGTTCCCGCACGGTCAGCAGCGCCGATTACGCAGAACTCTCCGATTTTGAAATTAAATCCGTAGGAATTGATGATCGGTACGGGATGGGTATCGCATTTGACGTTCTCGTTGAGGCGGAGGTCTATGTTAAGGAACATCACCGCCATTGTGACGTAGATGAGGATACTTGTTTCCCGTGGTTCATCCTCTCCTGCACCGCCGACCTATCCAGAAACATGGATGACCTCTGCATTCATCGGGTTAATCAGTATAATCAAAGAAACAAGCAAAACAAGCCTTTGTCAGATTCTCTTGTTCCCATCAGCTATAAAATCGACCTTGATAAAATAGCTACGGAATTTTTGAGGAAACACTACCCGGAAGCCTTGCGAACCCCAATGTCTGTTGACCCTATGGTTCTTGCCGACAGGCTCGGTCTTTCGGTCATCACCCAGGAACTGACAGAGGATTTTTCTGTATTTGGGCAGCTTTTCTTCCAAGACTGCGACTCCGAAGTGTTTAACTCAGCTACGGGAGAAATGGAAACCGCTCACTTCCCGGCAAAAACCATCGTTGTTGACCCCAAGGCATTTCTCTTGAGAAATCTGGGGTCTGTCAACAACACCATCGTGCATGAGTGCGTTCACTGGGATCAGCACAGAAAAGCCTTTGAACTGGAACGGCTTTATAACCGCGATGCAACACAGATAAAGTGCCTGGTCATTGGCGGCGCCAAGGGTTCTTCCGACCGTACTGCCGCTGACTGGATGGAGTGGCAGG
>FR880302.1:2352-3915 GCA_000435195.1 Clostridium sp. CAG:169
AGATGCCAATCGGCTCGTTCAAGACAAAAGCAGCCGAGTATATCCGCATATTCCAACGAGAACTAAAGGCAGCGCACATTGTGGATGTAATGGAAGCTGTCATCGATGCCTTGGCGACCTTTTTCGTCGTCTCCCGCCACGCTGCCAAAATGCGTATGGTGGACGCCGGATATGAGGAGGCAATCGGTGCATTCACTTATATTGACGGACACTATGTGAAGCCCCATGCCTTCAAAAAAGGCAGTTTGCAGAAAGACCAGACATACTGCATCAGCGCGGACGATGCCCAAATCATCGCCTTCAGCGATATGCGCCTTTCCGCCCAATCTCAAAAGGGTTCCTACATATATGTGGATTCGCATATGTGTTTGAATGACCCGAAGTATGTCACCAGAGATGAAAACAACACAGTGCAGATGACCGATTACGGCCGCTTGCACATTGATGAGTGTTGCCTGGTCTTCAAACTGAAAGTAAAGGCAACCAATAAATATGGCGAGGAATTTTATAAAGAGTGCGTTCTCTTCAGAGATGTGGATTCCGGCATTGTGTTCCAGACCACTTTTGCCAAAGAGGTCAGTGCCGATGTTATGGGAAAGGCAGATGCCATCCTCGCACGAGAAATGGAGATTCAGAGAGTTCTCCAGGAACTGCCTGCTCAATTCGGTGCCGCCCTCGTTTACCTTATGGAGTGGGTGGAAATTTCCGAGGAGACCCTGGCGGAGAAGGCTCTCGTGTCCACAAAGTTGGTGCAGCGCCTGCGTAACAATCCGGCATACCCCAAGAATGTCGACTGTGTGGTTGCCGTTTGCATTGGCATGAATCTGCCGCCGGAATTAAGCAACGCACTCATCAGCAGATCTGGCTTTACACTGCGATTGGCGCAGAACGAGGCGCATTTGATGTATAATTTCTTCCTCAACCATCTCTATATGGGCTCAATCCACGAGTGTAACGATATGTTGGTGGCGAAGAATTTACCAGTGATGACTGGTACAGAATAACTCATCCACCATTAAGGAGGTGTCCCGCAGTGGCAGAAATGAAACAGATTCACGAATTTGCTGCTAAATGGTGCGACAAATTCAGAGATCAGAATATCAATTATATAGAACTGGTAGATCACTACATGGCAGATGACTGTGCTGCCCTTGGTTTTGAGATGGACTGCGGCCACGCCTTCACTGAAAAATATGGTGATGCCGCCAGTAACAGTGACGCACTGGATCGAATTATTGACGATGTAGATGACATACCGCTGCTTGGATATGCCATCTACTCTCAGTGGCGGTATTTTAACCATTGGGCTTATTCGGGGGCAGAAATCCTTGAGCCACAAAACCGTGCTTGGTTCATTCTGGCATTGAGCCGACTGGCCCTACTCACTGGTGACAATCCCTTTATCTTCCAGGGTAAACCGCATAAAATCTGTATTGTGTCGAACAACATATGTTATGGTCCACCGCCGGAACCAGAGGATGAGGTCGAACAGCATATTACAATCAATGCTGAAGGACGGGTTTGGTTTTCTGCGTATAGCTTCGGTAAGGGATTCGGTCAATA
>FR880303.1:0-5455 GCA_000435195.1 Clostridium sp. CAG:169
GAACAAGCCTGATTCTCCACTCTGATCAGGGTTGGCAATATCAGCACAAGCAGTACCAGCGGATGCTCCGCGAGAAGGGTATCCGACAGAGCATGAGCCGCAAGGGAAACTGTCTATGAGCCGAAAAGGAAACTGTCTGGACAATGCTGTGATAGAAAACTTCTTCGGGCTGCTCAAAAGTGAACCACTGTATTTGCAGGAATTCCGTTCCGTGGAGCACTTCAAACTGGAACTGCTCGAATATCTGGATTACTACAATAATCGCAGAATCAAAGCAAAGCTAAAGGGCTTGCCGCCTGCAATTCACAGACAGCAAGCCCTTTCGGCTGCTTGAACAATTTTTACTTCAAAATATTGTCTAACTTTTGGGGGTCACTTCATTTCTGGTCGGATGTTTTTTAGAAAGATTCTGTGATTCAATATATACAGGCAAGCATGAAGAGATTAGTATATCAAGGGTAATGCGATACTTTGGAGGATAGGAATTGGGGTGTATCCACTACATATTTCAAAATGGATTGGGGGAGAAAAGTTACGGTTTCCGTTTAGTTTTCCAAGAAAATGAAGATTTTTAAAAATTTCACATAACTTTCGGAATGGAAGATGGTGATTTTGGTTTAAACAGAAAGGGATACGAATAAGCATAACAAATGCTGATAGATAAGCGTGAATATACATCTATATTCACTTGTATACAAAATAAAATCCTATCAGAAATGATAAAAAAAGAAAAAGAACACAGTTCATCGGGGCATATACAAAACTATCAAATGAGCGTGCAGAATTGAAAAAGAAACAAAAAATAACCACATAATATCAGGGCCTTTGTGATAACTTTGTATGTATAGAAAAAATGAATGATAGACAATAGTTCAATTATAAAAAACTATTGGACGGTCATGGAAGATGATGTTATCTTGATATAGATATAATGTATATAATTGAATGCTCTTACTGTAGGCATTAACTATAAATCTATGGGTTGTTGTTGAATGGAGGGGTTTTGTGTCGAAATCAACTGATCTTTCCTGTTTGTTGGCAGAGGCTCTTTTGGGAAACAAAGGAGAACGGGTTCCATGTATTTGTCCGGGTGGAATGATGAACATGATTACATCGGAGATGATGGGAGCCTGTTCATCTTTCTGGCCGAAAGCGCACGTGGATGCAGAGACGATGGCAAAGCTGGCAGAATTTCCGTACAAGAATAGACTGTTTGACAATATTGGTGTACCATTCTGCATGACTGTGGAAGCTGAGGCGATGGGTGCGAAGGTGGATTTGGGCGACGAATTCACAGAACCGCGCGTTTGCGAATATGCGATTGGAACCGTTACAGAACACAACAAACTTCAGCCTATCCAAATGGACGAGGGACGAAGAAAGGTGGTTTTAGATGCCATTCGTTTGCTGTGCCAATCCAACCCGGATGCAGCTATCATTGGAAATATAACCGGTCCCATCAGCACAGCATCCTCCTTAATAGATGCAAATGTGTTTTATCGGGAACTGCGCAAGGAAAAGGCAGCGGCACATGCTGCACTGGATTTTGTTACCGAGCAGCTGATTGCCTTTGGAAAAGCGCAAATCGAAGCAGGCGCTGAGTTTATCGCCATTGCAGACCCCAGTGGCACCGGTGAAATCTTGGGACCCAAGTTATTTGAAGAGTATGCTCTGCCTGCACTCAACCGCATTTGTGAGGAGTTAAAGCCACTTTGTAAAGGGGTGATTGTGCATATCTGCGGACAGCTGCGTACCATTTATCCGCAATTGGCAAAGCTTAAATGCAGCGGTTTAAGTGTGGACGCGGTGGTAAATATCAAGGAGCTGAGGAAAAATCTTCCGAACATGGCAATTATCGGAAATATCAGCACCTTTGCTCTGGCAGGCGGAAATGCAGCTGTCATCCAAAATCTGTGTAACAGCACCATAGATGGAGGGGTGGATGTGCTGGCGCCTGCGTGCGGGCTGGGGACCACCTCGACGGTGGAGAGCATTTCCATTATGATGAAAACAGCGATAGCGCGGATGGAGCAAAAGGAGAAGGCAGATGCTTAAAGTACAAAGTCATGGAGAGATGAACTTGCTGGATTGTTTGCGTTCATCGGGCATACTTTTGGAAAGTCCCTGCAATGGCAAGGGAATCTGCGGAAAATGCAAGGTCAAAATCTTGAACGGAGCGGTATCTGCTTTAACAGAACAGGAAAAGAGGTATTTGACCCGGGAGGAAATCGCCGGTGGAATCCGCCTTGCCTGCCTGACCATCCCGCAAGGAGAAGTGGAACTGAACGAACAGGGTCTTTTGCAGGAAAAGCCGAACAACGTTCTGGGAGGAGAAGCGGTCCATGTTGAGTTAAACCCTCTTTTAACAGTTGAACAGGTAGATGTAACAAAACCGACGTTGGAAAATGGCTACTCCTTATCTCGGGCAATGGGAGACACTCTTTTGCGGGAAGCAGCTCCTCCGCTGTCACTGCTGGAAAAGCTGCCCGGTCTTGCACAGGAAAAACACTTGTGGAAGGTTTCTTATGCAGGAAAAAACATTGACCTTGTAAAGCAACCGGAACGATATGGACTGGCGGTGGATATTGGAACAACAACCGTTGCGGTTTCTCTGATCGACCTTGCCACAGGCGATGTTCGGGCGGAGGAGGGATTTGTGAATCCGCAGAAGGCGTTTGGGCTGGATGTATTAAGCAGAATCCATTATGATATGGAACACACCAACGGTGTGTTGGAGCTGCGAAGGATCATTGTGGAGCGTTTACAGAAGGCAGCGGAAGAGATGGTCAAACGGGCAAACGTCGCTTTGGATGCCATCTACGAGGTGGTAGTGGGTGCAAATGCCACCATGCTGCACGCGCTCCTTGGGATTCCATTGAAGAGCTTAGGAACAGCTCCGTACAGCAGTGTATTTACACAACCGGTTACTGTTTTGGCAAAGGAGCTGGGCTTTGCGCTCCATGACCAGACACGCCTGTACTGTATTCCTTCGGTTTCCACCTTTATTGGAGGAGATATTGTTTCCGGTGTACTGGCAAGCCAGCTGGACCGGGCAGAGGACACCGTCCTTTTGGTTGATATAGGCACCAATGGGGAAATTGTGCTGAGTCAGAAAGGAAGGATGTATTCCTGCTCGTGTGCAGCCGGTCCGGCACTGGAAGGAATGAATATTTCCTGCGGGATGCGTGCAGAACCGGGAGCGGTGGAGCACGTTACACTGGGTGATGAAGGGGTACAGCTGAAAACCATTTCCAACCTTCCGCCGGTTGGTCTTTGCGGCAGCGGTCTGCTGGAGGCAATCAGCCAGGTGGTAGAGAAAGGAATCGTCGGAAAGACCGGGAGAATCGTTGCAGAATCGGCTTTTGTTGATACCGATGAAGACGGAAAACGGCGGGTAGTCCTGGATAGGGAAAGAAGTATTTACCTGACCCAAAGCGACATCAGGCAGGTTCAGTTCTGCAAAGGTGCAATCCTGTCGGGAATCTTAACATTGATGCAGCGGTTGGGTTTGGAGGAGAGAGAGATTGACCGGGTCATTGTGGCAGGTCAATTTGGAAAGCATTTGAACCCGGAAAGTCTAACCGGGGCGGGCTTGATACCGGCTTCCTTAAAGGAGCGAATCAGCTACATCGGAAACTCCTCCATGATGGGGGCACATCTGTGTTTGTTGAATCAAAACGAGCGCAGACGAGCCGAGGAGGTAGCAAAAAACATCGAATATATCGAGCTTTCTGTTTCCCCGGGCTATGAAAAGCTGTTTACAAAGTGCTTGCAATTTGAGTGCCCGTAACTTGGAGGAAGATAATGGAAAAGTTTGTTTGTGTAAACGGGAGTGACCATCTGCAAATCCCCAGCTGTTTGTTGGAACAGCTATCGGTTGCGCATCCGCAGGACATTCATATGAATGCAGGTGTCATTTTCCAAGTGGCACAAGGGATGGAGCAAAGTGGGTGGATAAGACTGCCGTTTTGCAATACCCTTTTGGCAGAAGCGTTAGGGGCAACCCCTACTTTGTCGGTAGCGGGAGCCAGAATCAAAGAACCTGCTTTTGCAAAGCCGGAGGAACTGATGACAATTCAGGTGCAGGAAACAGCAAGATTGTGTGCAATGCTTGAAGCGCTTGCGCAGCTGTCAAAGGCTGGGAAAAAGGTAGCTTACAACATAGAAGGACCGCTTACCCTGCTGTGTGCTCTGCTGCCAATGAACAAGGTCTTTTCTGCACTGAGAAAACCGGTCGGCAAACAGATGCTTTCGCAGGTGGAGGAATGGATTGTTCGTTATGCGGAAATGGCAGTCGAGAGAGGAGCAAAAATCATTTCATTTGCAGACCCGATTGCAACGGTGGATATTTTAGGCAGTCAAATGTTTGTGAATCAGTATGTCCCATGCCTGCTTCAGTTGCTTATTCGGTTGCAGGAGAGATTTCCAGACACAGTGATTCATCTTTGCGGAAAGTTGACGCAGTCCCTGATTGACACAAAACAGTGTACACTCACCCGATGGGAAGGGCAGAAGGGACAAAGCTATGGGCAGACTTTGACAGAGTTTTGCGGCGAAGGAGGAATTGTAGGGCATTATTGTCTCAACTATCTTGGAGCGAGCAGAAATTACCTGGAGTTAATCGATTTTACAGAAAAGAGGAACGAAAATGAACGATAAGGAAAGATTGTTGTCCGAAATGGACCGATGTGTAGTAGAAATGGAAGACGAAGAGATCGTAAACGTTGCCAAGGAATATGTGGATGCCGGCTATGATGCGTATGAAGGCATCACCGAAGGACTGAGCAAGGGAATGGAAAAGGCAGGGGAGCTGTATGAGGAGGAAGAATACTTTGTTCCTGAGCTTTTGATTTGCTCTGATGCTATGTACAACGGTCTGGAGGTCCTCAAACCACATCTCAAGAGAGAGGGAACAAACCATAAAATTCCGGTCATCATCGGTGTAGTAGAAGGTGACACCCACGATATTGGAAAAAACCTGGTCAAGATTATGATGGATACTGCCGGATTTGAAGTATACGATTTGGGCAGGGATGTTCAGATTTCGGACTTTGTTCAGAAGGCAAAGGAAGTCCAGAGCGGGATTATCTGCATGTCTACTTTGATGACAACCACAATGCAGAATATGAAGTGTGTTATTGATCAGCTGGTTTCGGAGGGAATCCGCGATCAGTTTAAAATCATGGTAGGCGGTGGTCCGCTTTCCAAAAACTTTTCAGATAAAATCGGAGCGGATTGTTACACAGCCAATGCAGCAGAAGCGGCAAAGGTAGCTCAGAAATTGGCGGCGGAATTAAATAACTAACAGAATGGACACAACCTGCATGTATGTTTTGAGTGGGAAAAAGCAGCAATACAGGTTGTTTCTATAAATTTAAATTGAGGAGAGTATCTATGAAAAAAATTCTGAGTATGGTGCTTGCGGCGGTTATGTGCGCAACCATGATGGTCGGCT
>FR880303.1:5480-26652 GCA_000435195.1 Clostridium sp. CAG:169
GGTCGGCTGTGGAGGTAGCCAGAAACCTGCCGAAACAGATAGCAGCAAAGAGCAGCAGTCGGTAGAGGCGGAGGCAAAGCCGGAAGAAAAGGCAGAAGTGGAAGAAAAGTCTGAGGAAACACAGAAACCAAGTAAAACAGCAGATCCGAATAAGAAGGATATTAAATTTGGTATCACCTCCAGCTTTAGAGATTTCACAGACTACATTCCAGAGAAGATGGCACAATGGGGATACAATGTTGAGATTATTGAATTGGACAGCCCAGTGGTAGCCAATACTGCTTTGGTGGAAGGTTCAGTCGACGTTAACTACATTCAGCATCTTCCATATCTGTTGGCATATAACGAATCCAATGGAACAAAATTGCATCCATGTGAACCATATATCATGTCCTCCATGGATTGCATTGCGTCCAAGAAATATAAAACCCTGGAAGAAGTGCCGGATGGAGCTTCTATCGCAGTTGCTGATGATGCTTCGAATCTTTCAGTAAACCTGCAAGATTTGGAATCGATTGGCTGGTTGAAGCTCAAAGAAATCCCGGAGGGAAGCTTATATACAACATTTGATATTGTCGAAAACCCAAAGAATCTACAGTTGGTTGAGATGGATATGTTTTCCCGTTTTTCCGCAATGGAAGGGGATGTTGATTTAGCAATGAGCTTTTTCAGCAATACTTCTCAAGAAAAATATAACTTCAATCTGTTGAAATTATTTGATGAGAATATCGCGTATCCACAGGTCGTTGCAGTTCGTGAAGAGGACAAAGATGCACAGTGGGTCAAAGATTTTATGGATGCCTTTACCAGCCAGGAGCAGGTAGACCGAATCAATGAAAAAAATACCCCAACACTGTCGTGGAAGATTTTGTTTGAAGTGAAAGAAGATAGTGCTTCGTTAGAAAAAAGTGAAGAAAAATCCAGAAAAGCTGACCCAAATAAGACCACAATTAAACTAGGGGTTACTCCGAGTTTTGAATATTACATAGACTATATTCCTGAAATGATGGGAGAATGGGGATACACAGTTGAAGTTGTAAGTTTGGATAGCCCGGTTGCAGCCAATACAGCTTTGGCGGAGGGTTCCATTGATGTCAACTATTTCCAGCACCTTCCATATTTGCTGGCATTTAATGAATCGAACGGAACTAGGCTGCATCCGTGTGAACCATACATCATGTCTTCAATGGATTGTATTGCATCGAAAAAATATAAAACATTAGAAGAAGTGCCGGACGGGGCTTCGATTGCTGTTGCAGATGATGCCTCCAATCTCTCTATCAACCTGGAAGATCTGCAATCAATTGGCTGGCTGAAGCTCAAAGAAATCCCGGAGGACAGCCTATACACAACCTTTGATATTATCGAAAATCCAAAAAATCTTCAGTTGGTAGAGATGGACATGTTCTCCCGTTTTTCTGCTATGGATGGAGATGTTGATTTGGCTATGAGCTTTTTCAGCAACCAGTCACAGGCAAAATACAATTTTAATTTGCTGAAGTTGTTTGAAGAGAACGTTTCTTATCCAATCATTGCAGTTGTTAGAGAAGAAGATAAAGAGACACAGTGGGTTGATGATTTCATGGATGCATTAGCAAGCGAAACACAGCTGGAGAGAATCGCAGAACAGAATAAACCAAGCCTTGCATGGAAAGTTTTATTTGAGGTAGCTGAATAAGCAGATAGATTAGGAAGAAGGATCATTCCTTCTTCCTAATCTATCATCTTTCAACGGTATTTTAAGATAGTGAAATAATAATCGGTACTGTCATTTGAGGAAGGTATCAGTATGATTGAAATAAACAAGCTTTGTAAATCGTTCGGCTCTTTGGAAGTGCTGAAGGATATTAGTTTGACGATTCAGACAGGGGAAATATATGGTCTGGTCGGCAGGAGTGGAGCAGGTAAATCAACACTTTTGCGGTGTATCAATGCTTTGGAACCATATCAGAGTGGAAGTCTTAAAATTGATGGGACAGAAATTAAAGATTTAAGTAAGCAGCAGATTAGGGAATTGAGAAAAGGAATAGGAATGATTTTTCAACAGTTTTCTCTGATAGAGCGGAGGAGCGTTTATAAAAATGTTGCTCTTCCAATGAAATGCTGGAAATATGATAAAAATATTATAGATAAACGAGTTCGGGAATTGCTGGAATTGGTAGAAATTTCTGACAAAATAGATGCAAGACCTTCTACTCTTTCGGGCGGGCAAAAACAACGAGTTGCTATTGCAAGGGCGTTAGCTCTTGATTCACATATTTTATTATGTGATGAAGCCACCTCTGCGTTAGATCCGAAGACTACCCAATCGGTTCTTCATCTTCTTAGGGACATCAATCAAAAGTTGGGATTAACCATTATCGTAGTTACACATCAGATGGAAGTAGTTCGAGAAGTTTGTGATACGATTTCCATTCTGGAAAATGGTAAAATTTCAGCAGCGGGTGCAGTTAAAGAGGTGTTTTTGCAAAAACCAAAAGCATTAATGACACTGCTTGGAAAAGAGGACCACACTTATCAGGAAGATGGAGAGGTAGTCTCTTTTATTTTGTCAACAGATCAATTGGATGCCATTCATTTTACGCATGATCAATTTGGAGCAAAAATACTTTCAACTAGCACAAATGACTACAAAGGATTGCCTTTTACAGAGGTTGTTGTTACCACGACACCCTCCAAAACAGAAGATTTGAAAAATTTTCTGAAAGAGCAAAAATTTTTTTACTATGCGGCAGGAGGACAAAACTAATGGAAAGGCTTTCTTTAGAGCAATATCTTACGCAAGTTATCTGGCCGGCATTTTTGACTACGATGACGGTTATGGCTTGGACAGTACTGATTTCTACTGTTGTTGGATTTATTCTTGCAGTTATTATGGATGTTTCAAAAGAGGATGGACTTCATCCTAATCCTCTGATTTCCCGTGTCATGGATTTTTTGATTAACTTAATTCGTTCTTTCCCATTTGTAATTTTGATGGTTTCTTTGATCCCGGTAACGAGATTTATCACCGGATCTTCTATTGGTGTTAAAGCGGCAATTTTTCCATTATGTATCACAATGTCGCCTTATATGGCACGATTGATTCAAGGACATATGGACCAAGTTAGCAGAGAAGCGATTGAGGCGGCAAAATCTTTTGGGGCTTCCACCTTTCAGATTATCTGGCATGTAATTCTGGTAGAAGCTATACCGGGAATCTCTTCTGTTATTTGCTTCAGCGCAGTGGCAGCATTGAATGCATCTACAACGGCTGGTATGGTTGGTGCAGGCGGCTTGGGAAACGTTGCGATTCGATATGGATATAACAACTTCAACGATACAATCATGTACTCCACTGTGGCGATTCTGGTAATATTGGTACAGCTTATTCAGTTTATCGGAAATAAAATTTATAATAAATTAAAATGATGTCAGGAGGTTCAATATGGATTACGCAACACTAAAAAGGGAAGCGGCAAAGTATCCTGATACGATGACAAGCATGGAGCGAATGAAGGCTTATGCGATGGGAGAGGTGGTTGACCACATCCCGTTCAGTACAGGTGGTCCAGATTCGTTTGTGCATCTGTACGGCTATACATTGGGAGAATACCGTCGTTCGATGGACGTACAGTTTGATGTTGCAGAACAGGCAAAGAGAGAGTTTGGCGGTAGTGGGATGTATGCAAACACCAATCTTTCCTTGCGTGGAGTGGGAGAAGCAGTCGGCTCAAAGGTGGTATACCCTGAAAATAGCACCGATTACATCAGTGAGCATGTTTTAAAGAATTATGATCAGCTGGATGATCTTGTTTTTGACCCGGAAACCAATCCGTTTTTGCAGGAGAAGATTGCTTGGGCAAAAGAGGTTCAGAAGAGGATGGATGGACGTTGTATGGTGGTGACCGGTGGTTCAGGACCGATGACGACAGCGATTTCGATTCGTTCACCGGAGATGCTGATGCGGGATATGATTCGTGATAAGGAAAATGCACACCGGTTGTTGGATTTTAGTGTCCAGTGTACTTTAAAATGGATCAAGTATAACCGGGAAATTTTTCCAAATGCAGTGGTTGGTCTGGCGGACCCGGCGACTTCTGGGAATTTGATTAGCAATAAGATGTTCCACGAATTTTCCAAACCACACTTTATGGATTTGCTGGCAGGAATTAAGGAAATTACCGGTTCAATTCCGGGGATTCACATTTGTGGAAAAACCAAGCATTTCTGGAAGGATTTGCCGGAAATGGGATTTCCATCCTTCAGCGTAGATAACTGTGAGGATTTGGCAGAATTGAAGGAAGCAATCGGGGATAAAATGAAGATTTCAGGAAATGTTCCTCCGACAACAGTCCTACAGAATGGTACGATTGATGATGTTATCGCTTCTGTTATAGAATGTTTAATTAAGGGAAGTGACAGCCCTTGTGGGTATTCTCTGGCGATGGGATGTGCCATTCCTTTGGGGACTCCGCGGGAAAATCTGGAAGCCTATATGTATGCTGCCCGACGATACGGAAGAGGAGCGCAAAAAGGAAAACTTTGCCGCGGATTGTATGAGGAAGGAATCCTGCATTAAGAGGATATACAGATAAAGTTTCAGGGCAAAGAATCTTTTTCGTTTTATCTGTTCGCAATGGCTTCATCCAATGAACGGAGAAACCTATAATACACACGACAATGACATTGTCCTGGTGTTTGACCTCCTTTCGGGAGATGAGCGACCTTTCATGTAAGCACAGTAAGAGGATATAAAATCAAAAAAGGACGATATGACCAAAGTCATATCGTCCTTTTGGTATTGCAAAAATTTTGTAAGGTGAAATCTTTTGCGGAGAATCGGGCATTTTGGTTACGGCATGATGGAGTTTGCACCGTCTACAATTACGCTCTGACCGGAGAAGTAGCAGGAATCCGGTCCAGCCAGGAAGGCAACGACAGGAGCAATGTCGGTTTCGGAATCGCCAAAGCGTTTCATTGGGTTCAATTCCACCTGTTTTGCATATTCCTCCGGGAATTTTTCTGCCCAAGCTTTTGCAGCAGGAGATTCAGCGCCTGGCAGAACAACGTTGACACAGATGCCGTACTGTCCCCACTCTTTGGCTGCAATCTTGGTCAAGCCGCGCAGCGCTTCCTTGTTGGAGCCATAAGCCAGCTGACCAGCAATGCCGAACATACCGGTAGCGGAGGCGAAGTTGATGATTCTGCCTTCGTGCTGCTCTTTCATGTATGGGAAGGCTGCCTGCATATAGTTCAAAGAGCCAATCACACCGCTCTGCCATGCCTTGAGCATATTGTCGTAGCTGGTTTCTTCGACCGGTGCGGAAGGAACGATTGCCTGTCCATTGTTGACAACAACGTCGACAGTTCCATAGGCTTCTACGGTGGCTTTTACGACCTCTTCTACTCTTGCACGGTCGGCGGAGTCACAGCTCATAGCAAAGCCTTCGCCGCCGAATTCTTTGATTTCCTTGATGGTCTGTTCGATTGGCTCCAGACGGCGACCGGTGGCAACGACTTTGACACCGCGTTTGGCTAAACAAAGCGCAATTCCTTTTCCAATTCCCTGTCCGGCGCCGGTTACAATAGCAACTTTTTCAGATAATGGTTTCATTTTTAGTAATCCTCCTAGTGTGAAAATGATTCGGTCAAGATTGTTATGTTATAATCTTAACATAGATATTTTCCCTTTTCAATGAAAAAACCGGCATACAATCAAAATCGTGACTTCGCTTAAGTATTAAGAGGGTTATTATCATATTTGCACAACAAATATGATGGGTTTTGAAGGAAAATCAGCTTATCTCCTAAGAATGATCGTTAAGAATGACAAATTCCACCTTTTTGAATCAATAAAAAAGGCAGTCCCTGAAACGGGACTGCCGAAGGTTCAACAGGAAAAGCTGCTTTAAGCATTTTGTGCCTGTTGTCCGTTGGTGCGGAGCATATGGCGATAACAGTACAGCCAGATGAATCCGAGGACGATGCTGGTGACCGTCCAGCTCAGTGGGAAGCACAGATAGATGGTGGTCAGTGTGCGATGCATTGGGAAAATGAGCAGCAGCCACAACAGGCGCACGCCACAGATTCCGACAAGCATGACGATGGTGGGTAAAGAGGAGTAGCCCATGCCGCGCAGGGAAGAAACAAAGACATCGAGGATGCCGTTGAGGAAAAGGAACATGGACACCCAGAACAGGCGAAGCATACCGGCTTCTACGACAGCAGGGTCGCTGGTGTAGAAAGCAAGCAGCGATTCGCCGAAGAACCAGACCAAAAAGCCCATCAGCATGGCGCTTAAAGTGGTCAGCACCATCGAATGATTGAAGATGCTCTTGACACGCTTGAGATTTTGTGCACCAACGTTCTGGCTTGTGAAGGTGATGCAAGCCTGTGTGAAGGCGGACATTCCGATGTAGACAAAGTTCTCGATGTTGTTGCTTGCACTGTTGCCGGCAACAATGACCGAAGAGCCAAAGGAGTTGATGCTCGACTGAACGACTACGTTGCTCAAGGAGAATGCCATGCCCTGCAAACCGGCAGGTACACCGATTCGGATAATTTCCAGTGCCATTGCGCGGTCGATGCGCAGTTTGTGCAGGTCAAGATGGGTGGCGTCTGGCTCCTTCATCAGGGTGATGCACACCAGAAGGGCAGCCAGAGCCTGCGAAATGACGGTGGCAAGTGCAACACCGGCAACGCTCATCTGAAAGACGATGACAAAGACCAGGTTCAGGACCACATTGGTCATGCCGCTGACAAACAGGAAGAACAGCGGGCGTTTGGTGTCGCCTTTGGAGCGCAGAATCGAGGAACCAAAGGTGTAGATCAGACCGAAGAAGGCGCTGACAAAATAGATACGCATATACAGCTCGCTCATATCGATGATGTCGCTTGGGGTGGACATCAGTTCCAGCATCGGTCGGGACAGGAAAAAGCCCGCGACTACCAGAAACAAGCCACAATAGATCGACATGGCAATGGAGGTGTGTACCGATTTTTCAATCTTCTCGTGGTTTCCGGCGCCGATGTAGCGGGCAATCAGAACGTTACTTCCCATACTTAGCCCATTGAACAATGCAATGAGCAGGAAGCACAGGGAACCGGTTGCTCCAACAGCAGCCAGTGCCTGCTGTCCGGCAAAGCGTCCGACGACGACGGTATCTGCCGCCTGAAACAACATCTGCAGCAGGTTGGTCAGCATCAGCGGAAGAGAAAAGACCCAAATGCTCGGGAGAAGCGGTCCGTTCAACATATCCACCGAGTTTGCTCTCATTTTTTGCATAGTGTTTCCCTCACTTTCAAAAATACTGACCATATTATACTATACTTTTTGCAAGAATGAAACGCTTTTTTTACCATATTTTCGATTGTTTTGAAATAAACAAGCTTTTTTTAGCATAAAAATGCAGGATGGCAGGTCGATATGCTGCGACTTTTGTCGGTTCGAGGGCTGTCCGGCAGGATAAAAAGAAAAGGAAGAAAGCATACAGTAGAAAGGGAAGAGTAATAACGAATTTTACAAAAAATAAAATTTATAGTAGATTTTTCTGTTTAATTTGTTGCAAATTCCGGTGATGGTTGCTATAATAGGGGTAATTAAGCGCACAATTTTGCGCAGAACGAAATGCTTTAGAGAAAGGTGGTCTGTATGGCGTACAATTATCCGAAATTTGAAAAATCTGATTTCAGCGAGGAGTTTTTCGGGCATATTTTGCCGGACCCATACTGCGAATTAAAGCAGGCACTTAACCCGAAGGTTCTGGACTGGGTCAAACAGGAGAATGAATTTACCGACCGATGGTTTGACCAGAAGGAGCTTGCGGACAAAATGACAGAGCTGAAAAGTCAGAAACGACGTCCGTTGTACACGCAGATTGGAATGTGGAACGGAAAGCTTACTGCAACCAAACCGCAGGATGGAAATTTTAAGCTGGTTTGTCTGGACCGGCAGATGCAAAACGAGGAGCTGTTGTTTGAGCGGGACACGGTTCCAAATTATACAGCAAGCAGCCTGCGCGCCTGTCCAAGCGACCAGAAGCTGCTGATGGTACATGGTCTGTACGATGGAGACCCGCGCCAGAACATTTTGCTGATTGACAGCGAGAAGAGAACAATCCTTTCCACCATTCGGGATACCTTCGGCGCCAGCTGGTCGAAGAATCGGGCAACCGTTTACTATGTGGATACCCTTTCGGATTCGCAGGCACAGACCTGCCGCTCCCGCGTTTGTGCGTATGATGTTTACACCGATACCCTTCGGGTGCTGATGGAGGACCGCGGCAATGCAATTTTAGGAAGTGTGAACGTTTCCTCCGACAAAAAGCATCTGATGGCAGAGATGATGGACGACTATTCTCACTTCCGTTATTTTGCCATTGAAGAGGAGAGCGGCAGCATCTGTGATTTGAGTCAAGGAAAAGGAATGCAGCTGGAGTACATTGACACCATCGACGACTGCCACTATTTTATTTCCAAAGAAGCCAGCACCCTCGGAGAGCTGCTCATGGTAGAAAAGGGACAGACCTTGCAGCAGGCAAAGGTCGTTCGAGCAGAGAAGACCGAGGTTTTGGACGGCGGATTCGTTCTGAACGGAAAGCTGTACCTGACGATGATGGACAATGTCAGCGCGAAAATCGTTTGCGTTGAGAAAGATGGAGAAACTGAAATCCCACTTCCTGCCAAGTTTGGAACCCTTTCTCTCTCGGGACGAACAGAAGACGCAGCTTACTTCACCTTTGAATCCTTTGCGTTTCCGCCGGTCCTGCTGCGCTTTGATGGAGAACGCATGGAGATTGCGATGCGCTCAAGCGACGAAAGCTATCCTGATGTGGTGGTGGAGCAGCTCTTCGCACCGTCCGAAAGCGACGGCAAGATGATTCCCTATTTTATGGTCCGCCGCAAGGATGTAAAGCCGGATGGACAGACACCGACCTGGATCTACGGCTACGGCGGCTACAACATCCCGGCACTTCCCTGGGCAACCGACAAGGTGGGCGGATTGGACATTGCGCGTTGGGCGATGCAGGGTGGAATCTATGTGATGGCTACCTTACGCGGCGGCAGCGAGTATGGAACCGGCTGGCATGAGGAAGGGATGATGTTCCACAAAAAGAATTGCTACGGCGACTTTTTTGGCGTTACCCAAAAGCTGATTGCCGACGGATGGACCAATCCGAAGAAGATTGTCATCTGCGGCTGCTCCAACGGCGGTCTGCTGGTATCGACCCTTGTGACCATGCGACCGGAGTTGTTCGGCTGTGTCATCGACTCGGTACCGCACACCGATATGATTCATTTTACCGAGGATGCAAGGGGACCGATGTACATCACCGAGTACGGCAACCCGCGGGAAAGCAAGGAGATGTTTGAGTACATCCTGAGCTATTCGCCGTATCACAATGTCAAGCAGACCTCCTACCCAAGCGTCTATATCCAGACCGGAGAGTGCGACAACAACGTCCCGCCTTATCACGGCAAAAAGTTTGCTGCGCGGATGCAGGAATGTAACCGGAGCGAAAATCCGGTTCTGCTGCGTGTTCTGGCAAAGGGAAGCCATGACCGCGGAAGCGGCGAAGCCTACTGGCAGACGATTGCAGAAGCGCAGTTGTTTGTGAAAAAGGCGCTGGGCTTATAAACCATAAAAATCCTGCAAAAAGAAAGAGCCTCTGTCCATCGGTTTGTTTGATGGACAGAGGCTTTTTTACAGCTGCTTTGGATGAAAAGCAAATGTTTACTTGTCAGGATGGACATACAGCGTCTGGGTCGGGAAGGCAAAGCTGAGTCCCAAATCTTCCACAATCTGCATGATGCCGTAGTTGACCTGCTCCTTGATGCGCTGGAAGTCGGAGAAGGAGGTGGGCTTGGTAAAGTACATCAGCGAGATTTCCAGGCTGCTGTCCTGAAAGCTGTTGAAGCGGATGACGGTGTCGTTGGCAAGAATCTCCTCGTTGGAGTTGACCATTTCGGTGATGCGGGCGACACATTCTTCCATCTTCTCTTTCGGGGTATCATAGGTCAATCCGATGGAGAAGGTGGCGCGGCGCTTGTTCATCCGGGACCAGTTGGTGATGGGGGAGGACACCAGCGAAGAGTTTGGTACAATCACCAGAGCGTTTGGGAAGGTGCGGATGCGGGTGGAGCGGAAGGTAATGTCCTCGACAACACCCTCGATGTTTGGAGTAGAAATCCAGTCATCGACCGCAAACGGCTTGTCCAGCAGGATGACCAAACCGCCAAAGAGGTTCTGCGCTGTATCCTGTGCTGCCAGCGCAAAGGTCAAACCTCCCAGACCAAGACCGGTGATGATGGTGGTGACATTGGTTCCGGTTTCACTGAGGATAGCAATGGCGGCAAGGACAATCAAAAGCACCTTGAGAGCCTTTTTCAAAAAGGTCATCAGCGTTTTGTTGAGGTTGACATCCAGCTGTTCGTCCAGCTTGTTGCCAAAACGGAAGAAGGAGTCAGAGGCACAGTCGCACAGTCGCAGAAGAATCCAGGTGACGATGATGATGACGCTGATGCGGTACACCTTCAGCAGGAAATGCTCCATGCCGGCAGAAGGATTCAGGTTGACCAGAGCCAGATAGATGCCGCTGGCGGCAAAAAAGCTCTTTAATGGGGTCAGCACAAAAGTCAGGGTGGAATGGTCGGCAATCTGGCGCTTGCGGTTGAGCAGCTTATCCAGCAGCTTGATAATCAGCTTGGTGACAGGAGACTTCAGCGTCCAGAACAGAATGAAAATCAAAATGGAGCCCAGTATACGGAACAGCAGGATATTGTTGGCAATGACATCGGCAATGAGTGTGAACAACGAGGAACACTTCCCTTCACATTTTTTACTTTTTTAAAAGGTGCAAAACTGATATAGAAAAGTGTACCATTTTTTGCCCTTTTTTGCAAATAAAATTATTGGAAAACAGCGCTTAAACCCCAACCAATTCGCTGGCTGGGGTTTAAAACAAACAAAATCGGTTCCAGTGGGAGATTAACGGTTGTTTTTATCAGGAGAATCCACCGGTTTGTCAGCAGATTTTGGTGGAGCAGCAGAAGGAACGGGCTCATTCTTTTGAGAACGTTTGCGGCGAATCAATCGAAGTACCCATATAATCAAGAGGATGACAACCGCCAGAAGCAGAAAGACCGGCAGATTGACCACCAGAAAGACCAGCAGGTTTTCAAAGAAGACCTTGATTCCGTACAGGGTGTTGGAAAGCCCGTTGGAGATGCGCTCGGGGATGGTGGTGGCGTTGGTCCCGCTGAGATTGCGAACCTCCTGCACATCCAGGTAGACGGTGGAGTAGTCCACCAGATTATCATAGGTGCGCAGCTGCGAGGACAGGGAATCCAGCTGTAAGCGGACCTCTGACAGCCGCGCTTCGATGGCAATGACCGTGTCGATGTTCTCCGCCTGTGCCATCAGCTCGAGCAGACGGTCATATTCGGTTTGCAGCGCCTGCTTGCGCGCTTCGGTGTCGGCGTATTCCAGCGAGATGTTTTCACTGGAAAGTTGCTGGTTGGTGATGGTGCCGCAATCGTTGAGGCGGCTGATGAAGCCGTTGAGGTCCTTGGAAGGGATGCGCGCGGTGATGGAAGCATACTGATTGATGTAGTTGCCGCTGGCATCCGAACCGCCGGAGGAGGAAGAGCTTTCGATAAAGCCGCCCAGCTCGGATACCAGGGCGGAAACCTGCTGCAAGGTCTTGTCAAACTCCAGCGTTTCCATCGAAAGATTTGCGCGCCAGATGAGCTTGAGGTTCAATCCATCCGGCATGGAAGCCTGTGAAAGCGGGTCGCTGAGCATACTGTTGGCTTTGTCGGCAGGAGCTTCGGCTGCGGTGTTTTCATAGATGACCTCCTCTGCTTCGGCATCCATTGCCGTTTCGGACGATTGACCTTTGCTGGAAGCGCCGCAGGCGGTGAAGAGCAGCGAAAGGCTGAGCGCAGTCAGCAACGCCAGCAGACGGGTAGGCAGATGTTTCGTCATAAGGATTCTCCTTTCTGTCGCAAGATGGACTTGATAGAAGCAGGATAATTTTTACGGTTCTATTAAAAAAGTGTCAAGCCAAAGGAAATTTTATGCATACGTGATACCATTTTTTACTTTTTGGTGAAGAAGGCAGAAATATCGAAGCTTCTTTGGTAAAAATATCAAAAGCTGTCGAACACCAGCAGGAAAGCGCAGTGCAGAGAAAGGAAAGTCTATACAAAAGGTCGATTTTGCGGTACAATCTATGCAGAAGAAAATGAAGTAAAGGGGGAGTTTTTATGAAACGAAGCAGCGGTGTCCTGCTGCACATCACCAGCCTTCCCGGTCGGTACGGAGTGGGGACGCTGGGAAACCATGCCAGGAGGTTTGCCGACTTTTGTCATCAGGCGGGACTGAGCTGGTGGCAGATTCTTCCGGTGGGACCGGCAGGCAATGGAAATTCCCCCTACCAGTCCGATTCGGTTTTTGCGGGGAACCCGGATTTGATCGACCTGGAGCAGCTGATCGAATGGGGTCTGCTCAAGCGCGAGGAATGTGACCGGCTGGACTGGGGAAGCCATGCGGATGAGGTATGCTTTGAAAAACTGCACCGCAATCAGCCGCAGCTGCTGCGCCTAGCCTTTGCACGGGCAAAGCAGGACAGCGCCTTGTGGGAGCAGGTACAACGGTTTGTTGCAGAGCAGGATTGGCTGGATGATTATGCACTGTATCTTGCACTCAAGCAGCAGATGGGAGGCAAGCCGTGGCAGCAGTGGGATGCTCCGCTGGCAAAGCGCGACCGACAGACATTAAAACTGTGGAAAGAACGATTGCAGGAGGAGATGGAGTACCACTGCTGGGTGCAATACCTGTTTTTTGAGCAGTGGGCGAAGCTCAAGGAATACTGCAATCGAAAAGGCGTGCGTCTGATTGGGGACATTCCGATTTATGTGGCGCCGGACAGCTGTGACACCTGGGTCAACAGTCGTCTGTTTGAGTATGATGAAGATTTTCACCCGCTGCGGGTGGCAGGCTGTCCGCCCGACTACTTTTCCAAAACCGGTCAGCTGTGGGGAAATCCGCTGTACCGTTGGGATGTGATGGAGAAAGAGGGCTTTGGCTGGTGGATTGCCCGCATCCGGGCGATGAGCCGCCTGTTCGACCTGACTCGCATCGACCATTTTCGCGGGTTTGCAGGCTATTATGCCATCGACGCAGACGCACCCACCGCAGAAAACGGAAGATGGGAGAAGGGTCCGGGCGAGAAGTTTTTCGATACCTTGTTTCAACAACTGCCCGATACGGCGCTGATTGCCGAGGACTTAGGCATCATCACCAGGGATGTGGAGCAGCTGCGCGACCACTACCGTCTGCCGGGCATGAAGATTTTGCAGTTTGCTTTTTCTGTGCAGGAGCAAAGCAGCTATCTGCCGCACAACTGTCCCAAGCGGGCAGTCATCTATACCGGTACCCATGACAACGACACCACCCGGGGATGGGCAGCTGCCCTCGACAAGCAGCAGCGCAGGATGGCGTCTGCCTATCTGGGAGTCAAAAAAGAGGCAGACTTTTCCTGGGCAATGATTCGGGCAGCGTGGAACAGCTGCTGCGAGCTGGCAATCGCGCCGATGCAGGACTTTTTGAACCTGCCATCGACCGCAAGGATGAATACACCGTCCACCGTCGGGGACAACTGGAGCTGGCGGATGCTGGAAGGTCAGGCGGACAAAAAGCTGGCAAAACAGATCAGGCGGCTGAATCAGGCAAGCTGGCGGATGCCGCAGTACAAGACGGGCATCCGGGCAAAACAGAAGGAAAAGCAGGAGATAAAGAAGGGTTGACAGATGAAAGAATATATCGAGCGTTTTTTAGAGCGGCATTTTCAAACCGACTGGAAGAGTTGCACCGATGAGCAGCTGTATCAGGCGCTGTTGTCGATGACACAGGAAAAAACGCAGCAGCTGCCAAAACGGGATGAAAAGGGAAGAAAACTGTATTATCTTTCGGCGGAGTTTTTGGTGGGCAGGCTGCTGGGAAACAATCTGCTCAATTTAGGGCTCTATGAGCAGGTGGACAACCTGCTGCAAAGCCAGGGTCGTTCGCTGGCTGCCATCGAGGAACTGGAAGCAGAGCCTTCGCTGGGCAACGGCGGACTGGGCAGGCTGGCAGCCTGCTTTCTGGACTCGATTGCAACCTTGGGACTGTATGGAGAGGGCGTCGGACTGGCGTACCACTTTGGGCTGTTTCGTCAGCGGTTTGAGCAAAATCAGCAGAAGGAGTACCCGGACCGCTGGAGAAAGCCCGGCGATTGGATGCGCCGCACCGATGTATGCTATCCGGTGCAGATTGGGGAGCAGCAGGTAACGGCGCGGATGTACGAGGTCGATGTGACCGGTTATCAGGCGCCGGAACGGACGGTCCTCAAGCTGTTCGATTTGGAACAGACCGAGGAAGAGCTGGTCGAGCAGGGCATCGACTTTGATAAGACCGACGTCTGCCGCAACCTGACCCTTTTTCTCTACCCGGACGACAGCGACCGCGAGGGCAGGCTGCTTCGGGTGTACCAGCAGTATTTTCTGGTCAGTGCAGCAGCACAGATGATTCTGGAGGAGACGCAGGCGCGCGGCTATTCCTTAGAAGAACTGGACCGGGCAGCGGTCATCCAGATCAACGATACTCACCCGACCATGATTATCCCGGAGCTGATTCGACTGCTGGTGCAGCGAGGAATGGATTTTGACCGGGCGGTGCGCATCGTCAGCCGGACCTGCGCCTATACCAATCACACGATTCTGGCAGAGGCGCTGGAAACCTGGCCGCTGGATTATCTGGAGCAGGCGGTTCCGCAGCTGGTGCCTATCATCGAACATCTGGACAAACGGGCAAAAGCGTTGTGCAGCGACCCAAAGACTGCCATCATCGACCAGGAGCATCGGGTTCACATGGCGCACATCGACCTGCATTATGGCTTTTCGGTCAACGGTGTGGCAAAGCTGCACACCGAGATTTTAAAGGAAAGCGAATTGAAAGCCTTCTACCATCTCTACCCGGAGCATTTTCACAATGAGACCAACGGCATTACGCCGAGACGCTGGCTGATGCTCTGCAACCGGGAATTGAGCGACACCATCAGCTCGCTGATTGGGGAAGGGTGGAAGAAGGATGCCCAACAGCTGCAAAAACTGCTGGAATATACACAGGAAGAAGAGGTGCTGCAAAAGCTGCTGCAAATCAAGCAGAACAACAAGCACCGTCTGGCACAGGAGTTTGCTGCACAGGGGATTTTGGTGGATGAAAACTCCATCTACGATATTCAGATCAAACGCCTGCACGAGTATAAACGCCAGCAGATGAATGCACTGTACGCCATCTGGAAATATTTTGAGATTTTGGACGGGCATTTGCCCAAGCGTCCTATCACCATCATCTTTGGAGCGAAGGCAGCGCCGGCATACACCATTGCAAAGGACATCATCCACCTCATCCTCTGCTTGCAGCAGCTGTTCGAGTCGGATGAGCGGGTGCGTCCGTATCTGAAGATTGTGATGGTGGAAAACTACAACGTCAGCTGGGCGCAGAAGCTGATTCCCGCCTGCGATATTTCTGAGCAGATTTCGCTTGCCTCCAAGGAAGCCAGCGGCACCGGCAATATGAAGCTGATGCTCAACGGTGCCATTACCTTAGGTACGATGGACGGAGCCAATGTGGAAATCCACGACCTGGTCGGAGAGGAGAACATCTGCATCTTCGGCAAAAGCAGCGACGAGGTCATCAAGCTGTATGCCGAGGGGGGATATTGCTCGCAGACCTTGTATGACAGCGATGAAGAGATTCAAAAGCTGGTGGATTTTATCATCGACAAAAAGATGATTCGCATCGGCAACCCGCTGCCGCTGTGCAGGTTGTACAAGGAGCTGTTGAGCAAGGACTACTTTATGACCCTGTTGGATTTAAAGGAATATATTTGTGCCAAGGAAAAGCTGCTGGATTCTTATGAGGACCGGATGGAGTGGGCAAAGAAGATGCTGGTCAACATTGCCAATGCCGGCTATTTTTCTTCCGACCGCACCATTGCCCAATATGAAAAAGAAATCTGGAAGCTCAGTGAAGGCAGATAATCAACCATCATAGAGGAGAAAGAAGAAAATGGATACCAAAAGCTACTATGCCATGACCTTTTACAACACGACCGATACCATGCAGACCGAAAAGAAAGCCAAGGCACTGTTCCCGATTCGGGTTATGCCAACCCCGCGGGCTGTATCGGTCAGCTGCGGACTTGCCATCCGGTTTGAGGGAGAGGACGAAGCGGCATACACAGAATTTGCAAAAAACCTGACCGTTCCGGTCGGACTGTACCACATCGAGCCGGATGAAAGCGGAGAGATGCGTTCCCGCGCTATCTTTGTCAGAGAGCCGTAGAAGGAAAACACCAAGGTTTTGACAAATAGGGTGAGTGATTCCAATAGTTTTTTGTATTTTTTGTCAAAATTCTCTTGACATGGTTCGTACAAGGGAGTATACTAATAGCGGTTTTAGGTATATAATCGAAGAAAAATCAATCACTAAAGGAGGCGAATAGCATGACAATGATCGTAAGAATGGAACGGAACAGACAATGCAATAATCAGGGTATGCTTTCGCCGAAGGTGAGCGAGTGCTGTTGATTGCGTTTCGGTCGCAAAATGGGTCGACCGATCGCTTTGTATAGGACCACACAGGTGGTCTGCGGTATTTTTGCGTAAAAGCATCCCTGTTTTTATCAGCAGGGGTGCTTTTTTTATTTTTTGTTTTAGCAGATAAGACCGAACGCGGGGGAAGGAGTGTTCGTTGTCTGTCTGCGACAACAGAAAAGGAGGAAGAGAGAAAAAGGCTTGTAAAGGAGAAAATGAGTTATCAAAAGGAGAGTGATTTGTTTGCAGAAGAATGAACGAAAAGATGCGGTACAGCTGATGCTTCGCTTTGTACGTGGCAGTTTGGGGCTGTTTGCATTGGGACTGATTTGCTCGATGCTCAATACCGCGTGTAACTCGCTGACCCCACAGATTATCCGCATGACCGTAGACTCGGTTATCGGCAGCGGGGAGATGCCGGGATGGTTTCAAACTTTGGGTTTGGACCGTCTGATGCAGAGCGATGTCAAAAGTGTCCTGCTGCTTGCAGCTGCCGCAGTGTTGGTGACAGCGGTGCTGTCCGGTGTATTCAGCTTTTTTGCCCGCCTCAACACCGCTAAAGCCTCCGAGCGCGCGATCAAGTCGCTGCGTGATGAGCTGTTCGGGCATATCCAGAAGCTGCCGTTTTCCTGGCATACCGCGCATCAGACCGGCGAGATTATCCAGCGCTGCACCTCCGACGTTGAGGTCGTCCGCAACTTTGTCAGTGCACAGATGGTAGAAGTATTCCGTATCGTCTTTTTGATTGTGATGACTATGTGCATCATGTTTTCGATGAATGTAAAGATTTCTCTGGTTGCGGTGGTTTTTATCCCGATCATCGTTTTTTACTCCTTCTATTTTCAGGGGAAGATCTCCCACCGCTTTATGGACGCCGACATCGCCGAAGGAAAACTGTCTTCGACGGTACAGGAAAACCTGACCGGTGTGCGGGTGGTCCGTGCATTTGGACGGGAGAATTTTGAAATCGAACGCTTTGACGAAAAGAACAATGCCTTTTCGGAGCTTTGGATTCGCCTGGGACATATGATGACCGCCTACTGGAGCACCGGTGACCTGATTACCGCTTTGCAGGTGCTGACGGTCATTGCAGTCGGAACCGTCAGCGCAGTCAACGGCGAAATCACGCTGGGTGAATTTCTGGCGTTTGTTTCTTATAATGCAACCCTCAACTGGCCGGTGCGTGCGCTGGGAAAAATTTTGGCAGAGATGAGCAAAACCGGCGTTTCCATCAGCCGTATCAGCTATATCCTGCACGCTCAGCCGGAGCAGGACCCGCCGGAGGCGTTGACCCCTCCGATGGACCGTGACATCTGCTTTGAGCATGTGACCTTCGGCTATGAAAACCAGAAGCCGGTGCTGGACGATGTTTCCTTCACCATTCCGGCAGGCAAGACCTTTGCCATTCTGGGAGGAACCGGCAGCGGAAAAACGACGCTGATGCATCTGCTCAATCGTCTGTACGATTTGGAGGAGGGCGGCGGCAGAATCACTATCGGCGGCGTGGACATCAATCAAATCAGCCGCGCACATCTGCGCAAAAATGTGTCCATCGTTTTGCAGGAGCCATTCCTGTTTTCCAGAACGATACGGGAAAATATCGGCATTGCCTGCCCGGAAAAGGACAGCGAGCGGATGATGGAATATGTGCGCAAAGCGGCTCGCTCCGCCTGCGTGGATGAAGCCATCGAAAGCTTTACCAATGGGTATGAAACGGTGGTCGGCGAGCGGGGTGTCACCCTCTCCGGCGGTCAGAAGCAGCGTGTTGCCATCGCGCGGATGCTGACCCAGAATGCGCCGGTGATGATCTTTGATGACTCGCTTTCGGCGGTGGATGCAGAAACCGATGCGAAGATTCGACAGGAGCTCAAGGAGAAGATGGGCAGTGCGACCATCATCCTGATTTCCCACCGCATCACCACCCTGATGCAGGCAGACCAGATTCTGGTGCTTGACCAAGGAAAGGTAGCGGACATCGGAACTCATGAGCAGCTGATTTCCCACAAGGGAATCTATCAGGATATTTATCAGATTCAGATGAACAACGCAGACAGAGAGCTGCTGCGTCAGGTATCTGAGGAACAGCCGACAGAAAGCAGGTGATTGAATTGGCAAATCCAAATCGTGACGATACTGTGCAGAACAACAAATCCTTTCAGCTTTCCACCTGGAAACGTCTGCTCCCTTTTCTCAAGCCATATCGCTGGCTGATGCTGCTGCTGATCCTGACCAATATCATCATTTCGGTGGTGGATGTTCTGCTGCCGCTTTTCCAGCGGTATGCGGTGGACCACTTTATTGAGCAGCGGTCGCTGGCAGGCTTTCAAACGTTTATCGCAGGGTATGTTGTAGTGATTGTTTTGCAGGTACTCAGCTTTGTTTTTTACACCTTGAGTGCGATGAAGATGGAGATGCACATGGGACGCGACCTGAAGAAGGCGTGCTTTGTCCATCTGCAAACCCTCTCCTTTTCCTACTACAATGTGACACCGGTGGGATATATTTTGGCGCGTGTGATGAGCGATACCAACAAGATTTCCGCCATCACCGCATGGGATATGGTGGATATTCTGTGGGCGTTGACTTATGTGCTGTCTGCCTTTATCTCGATGGCGATTCTGGACCTGCGGCTGGCGCTGCTGGTTATGATTATCGTTCCAATCATAGCCGTGCTGACCACCTATTTCCAGAAGAAGATTCTGTTCTGGAACCGCAAGGTGCGCGCGATCAACTCCAGACTGACCGGCGCATACAACGAGGGCATTATGGGAGCCAAGACCTCCAAGACACTGGTCATCGAGGACAAAAATACCGAGGAATTTTCTGAGCTGACTGAAGAGATGCGCTCGGCATCGGTGCGTGCAGCAGGTCTGAACGCCCTGTACATCCCGTTGGTCATGCTGGCAAGCTCGGCAGCGACCGCCATTGTGCTGGTGCGCGGCGGCGACATGGTGCTGGAGCATGGGATGCTGATTGGTACCCTGTCGGCATTCACCACCTATGCAGTGTCCATCTTCGAGCCGATTCAGCAGATGGCGAGGGTGCTGGCAAACATCATTTCGGTGCAGCCGAACATTGAACGTGTCATGGGACTGCTGGACCAGAAGCCGAACATTGTGGACAGTCCGGCGGTCATTGAAAAGTACGGGGACAGCTTCCACCCGAAAAAAGAAAACTGGGAAGAAATCCGCGGCAACATCGAATTTGATGACGTTTCCTTCCGTTATCCCGATGGGGAAGAGGAGGTACTCAGCCACTTCAGCCTGAAGATACCGGCAGGAACCACCGTTGCCATCGTCGGAGAAACCGGCGCAGGCAAGTCCACCCTGGTCAACCTGGCGTGCCGCTTCTTTGAACCGACCAGCGGACGAATCCTGATCGACGGAGTGGACTACCGGGAACGAAGCCAGCTGTGGCTGCATAGTCGCCTAGGATATGTCCTGCAAAATCCACACCTGTTTTCGGGAACGGTCATGGAAAACATCCGTTACGGCAGACTGGATGCCACCGATGAAGAGGTGCGTGCAGCAGCGAAGGCAGTTTCTGCCGATACCGTTGTGGAGCATCTGGAAAACGGCTACGACAGTGATGTCGGCGAGGGCGGCGACAAGCTCTCCACCGGCGAAAAACAGCTGGTTTCCTTTGCAAGAGCGGTCCTTGCCGACCCGGCTATCTTTGTTTTGGATGAGGCGACCAGCTCGATCGACACCCAGACCGAGCAGCTGATTCAAAACGCTACCCTCAACCTGCTCAAGGGCAGGACCTCCTTCCTGATTGCACACCGTCTTTCCACCATCCGTCAGGCAGACCTGATTCTGGTGGTCAAGGACGGCAAGATTGTGGAGCAAGGCAAGCACGAGGAGCTGCTGAAAAAAGGCGGATATTATCACGACCTGTACTCCAAACAGTTCCAGCAGGAAGAGATGCACAGCCGACTGAACGCATAAAAACAAAAGGCTGCGGGGTACAGCTATAGAAAAGGAAGGAGGAAGAATTTTGCTTATCAGACAGGAAAAGGCAGAAGATTACGAGGCTGTATATCACGTTGTACAAGAAGCATTTCGAAATGCCGAGTATACAGATGGCAACGAGCAAAATCTGGTGGTTGCGCTTCGGAAAAGCAAGGCGTTTATCCCGGAGCTGTCGCTTGTTGCGGTGGAGGACCAAAGGGTCGTAGGATATATCCTTTTCACCAAAGCGGTTGTGAATGGTGTGCAAGTCCTTGCTTTAGCGCCGCTTGCGGTACTGCCGGAGTATCAAAACCGCGGGATTGGGCTGGATTTGATTGCAGAAGGGCATCGGGCAGCGCGTAGCTTAGGATATGGATATTCGGTTGTATTAGGGCATCCGCAATATTATCCGAAAGCCGGTTATCTTCCGGCAAGCCGGTATGGAATCCGAGCGCCGTTCCCCGTTGCGGATGAAAACTTCATGGTGATATGCTTAAATGCAGAGCCAAAGCCGCTGGATGGCACCATGGAATATGACCCGGCTTTTGGCATATAACGCCGATTGCAGCGCCGGTAACCAAACAGAAAACCGCACCGAG
>FR880304.1:0-7826 GCA_000435195.1 Clostridium sp. CAG:169
CCCATACGCTTTTTAGGAAATAAGATTGAATAAAAACGAAAAAAATGCTAAAATAAACTAATTAAGATATAGTACGATGGAAAGAACAATCGGAGGCGTTGGATCTTGGGTTTTAAAAAATGGAAATTGCCGCAGACGGCTCCCGAAAGGGTAGAAAATTTAATCAGCCAAACGGGCATGGAGCGCATTGCAGCCCAGATCCTCGACGGAAGAGGCATCAGTGACCCACAGCAGGCGGTGCAGTATATCGGCTGCGACAGCGCTGCAAGGCTGCACGACCCATTCCTGATGCAGGATATGGACAAGGCGGTCGAGCGGCTGAGCGAGGCAGTGGAGCAGGGAGAGCAGATTGCGGTATACGGGGATTATGACTGCGACGGCATCACGGCGACCGCCATGCTGTACAGCTACCTGGAGGATTTGGGAGCGCGGGTCATCTACTACATTCCCGACCGCGATGTGGAAGGGTACGGGCTCAACCGCGCCGCTCTCGATTTTTTAAAGGAGCAGCAGGTGGAGCTGATTGTCACGGTGGACAACGGGATTTCCGCGTTGGACGAGGCGGTGTACGCCAAAGAGCTGGGGATCGACCTTATCATCACCGACCACCATCAGCCGCGTCCACAGCTGCCGCAGGCGTGCGCGGTCATCGACCCGCACCGGCAGGACTGCGAATATCCCTTTAAAGCGCTGTGCGGCGCGGGTGTTGCCTTTAAACTCATCTGTGCGATGGAGGGCGACCTTGGCGGCGAGGAGATGATCTGGCATTTTGGTGAGCTGGCTGCCATTGCAACGATGGCGGATGTGGTGGAGCTGACCGGAGAAAACCGCCTGATCGTCCAAAGAGGTCTGGAGTGCATCGCACAGGGAGAGCAGGTGGGCGTTCACGCGCTCATCGAGGCGGCAGGAATGAGCGGACGAAAGCTCGATTCGATCGACCTTGCCTTTGGGCTTGCACCGCGCATCAATGCAGCAGGACGCTTGGGGCAGACCGACCTTGCGATGGAGCTGCTGCTCTGTGACCGGCAGTCGCAGGCGATGGAGCTGGCACAACAGCTCAACGAATTAAACGAACAGCGCAAGGCGCTGGTGGACCATATCTACGAGGAAATCAACGCAAAGATTGCACGACACCCGGAAATCTTGCAGGAGCGGGTCATCCTGCTGTATGGCGAAGGCTGGCACCACGGGGTCATCGGCATTGCGGCGGCAAGGCTGGTGGAGGAGTACTCCAAGCCCTGCGTCCTCTTTTCCATCGAGGAGGACCAGGCGCGCGGCTCGGCAAGGAGCGTTGAGGGCTATTCCATCATTGCAGCCATCTCCCGATGCAGCAGCCTGCTGACCCGCTACGGCGGACATGACCAGGCGGCAGGGATGACGGTGCCGGTGGAGCATCTCAGGGAATTTATCGACCAGATGTTACAGGATGCCCGAGAGCACTTTGATTTGATGCCGGTGGACCAGCTGAAAATCGATGCGGTTGTCGATGCGGAGCAGCTCAATCTAAAGACGGTGTACGGGATGCAGCAGCTGCGCCCGTTTGGCTGCGGCAACGAGCAGCCGGTGGTGGCAATGCCCGGATGCAGGATCGAAGCAATTTGTCCGCTGAGTGAAAACCGCCATCTGCGCCTGAAGCTGAGCTACCAGGGAAAAAGTTTTTCGGCTATCTATTTTCGGATGTCGCCCGACCGCTTCCCATTTTACATCGGAGATACAGTGGATGTGGCAGCCAATCTGGATGTCAATGAATACAACGGAGAAAAAAGTGTTTCTGTCAAGATAAAGGACGTGCGGCTGCACGGAGTCAAACAGGACAAGCTGGTGGTGGGCAGGCAGTACTATGAAAAATATTGCCGCCACGAGCCGCTGGAGGAAAAAATCAGAGAATACATCTGCCCGCAGCGGGAGGACGTAGCGGGACTGTACCGCTTTTTGCGGCAGTGCGGAGGTTTTGCCTTCGGCTACGATATGCTGTGGTGCCGCCTGAGAGGAATCAACTACTGCAAGATGCGCATCTGCATCGATGTGATGCAGGAGTTGGGATTGATTGAGAGGGCGCGTCTGTCCTCTTCGGGGGAGGTAGCCCTTCGTCTGCCGGACAAGGTCGTTAAAACACAGCTGGACCAGTCCAGGATTCTCAGACAACTGAAGGTTGGTGAATAGGATGAGTATGAACGGGTTTGAAGAATTGATGGCTGCTTTGAAGGAAAGCAACCGGCCGTATGATTTTGATATGATCACACAGGCTTATGAATATGCAGACAAAGCACATGAGAGACAGATGCGCCAGTCGGGGGAGCCGTATATCACCCACCCGATTGCAGTTGCGCGAATCCTGGTGGAGTTGGGAATGGACACCGAAACCATCTGTGCAGGTCTTTTGCACGACGTGGTGGAGGACACCGCTTCCACGCTGGACGAAATCAAAAAGATGTTTGGCGCAGATGTTGCGCTGATGGTGGACGGCGTTACCAAGCTGACCAAGCTCAGCTATTCCAGTAAGGAGCAGCGTCAGGCGGAAAATGTGCGCAAGATGCTGCTAGCGATGGCAAAGGATGTGCGGGTCATCATCGTAAAGCTGGCGGACCGCCTGCACAATATGCGCACCGGAGAATACTGGAAGGAATATAAGCGCAGAGAAAAAGCGCTGGAAACGATGGAGGTCTACGCTCCGCTGGCGGACCGTCTGGGTATCCGCTCCATCAAGGAGGAGCTGGAGGACATCTCGCTGCGCTTTTTGGACCCGATTGCCTATGAGGAGATTGAGCGGATGCTCAAGCTCAAAAAGGAGGAGCGAGAGCGTTTTCTGGACGCCATCCAGGAAAAGATACGGGAACGACTGAACAAAGAGGGCATGAAGTTCTTTTTGCAAAGCCGGGTAAAGAGCATCTACGGCATCTACCGCAAGGTGTATATGCAGGGCAGAAACTTCGACGAAATCTACGACGTATATGCTGTCCGTGTCATCGTGGACACCAGCTATGAGTGTTACTCGGTGCTGGGCATCATGCACGACGAGTTTACCCCGATTCCAAAGCGATTTAAGGACTACATCTCTACCCCGAAGGCGAATATGTACCAGTCGCTGCACACCACCGTGCTGGATAAAGAGGGAGGTATCCCGTTTGAAATCCAAATCAGGACCTGGGAGATGCACTATACAGCCGAATACGGTATCGCAGCCCACTGGAAGTACAAGGCAGGCATCGAGAAGAAGGACAAGCTGGAGGAGCGTCTGGCATGGGTCAGACAGCTGCTGGAGGTGCAGCAGGATTCCGGCGATGCGCAGGACATCGTGCGCTCCATCAAGTCGGACATCGCACCGGAGGAATGCTTTGTCTTTACGCCAAAGGGGGATGTCATCAATCTGCCGACCGGATCGACCGTCATCGACTTTGCCTATGCCATCCACTCGGAGGTCGGCAACCGCATGACCGGAGCCAAGGTGGACGGCAGGATCGTGCCGCTCGACTTTAAGCTGGAAACCGGCATGATTGTGGAGATCATCACCTCCAAAGGACCCGGCAACGGACCCAGCCGCGACTGGCTCAAGATTGTCAAGACCAGCGAGGCAAGGACCAAAATCCGCGCGTGGTTTAAAAAAGAGCGCCGAGAAGAAAATATCATCACCGGCAAGGAGGAGCTGGAGCGCGAATTTAAGCGCAACCTGATCAACGTGCCGGAAAACGAGCTGGAGGATTTTGTCTTAAATCTGGCAAAACGCCAGCATATCAACACACTGGAAGATTTTTACGCAGCCATCGGCTACGGAGGAGTGCTGCTGTCCCGTTTGATGCCAAGGGTCAAGGAGGAATTCCAAAAGACCTACCGCAGCGCAGCAGAGGAAGAAAAGAAGGCGGCGCTGTTGCCGCAGCAAACCGCTGCCGCCGGCAAAAAGCCGGGCAAGCCGACCAGCGGTGTCATCGTGGAAGGACTGGACAGCTGTCTGGTCAAATTTGCAAAATGCTGCAACCCGCTGCCGGGCGACCCGATTGTAGGATTTATCACCCGCGGGTACGGCGTGTCCATCCACAAGCAGGACTGTGTGAACGTGCTGAACTCCCCTGCGGAGAATGAAGGCAGATGGGTGCGCGCCGAATGGGCATCCAATGTCACCTCGGAAAAGTTTAAATCTACCATCGACATCACCTCCCAGCCGAGAGATACCCTGCTGGCGGATGTGACCATCCTGCTGAGCAATATGCACATCCCGATGCACGCACTGGTGGCAAAGGAGAGCAAGGACCATTCGGTCATCCTCATCCAGGTCACAGTGGAGGTCAACGGTGTAGACCAGCTGAGCTACCTGCTCAACAGTCTGCGTGCCATCAAGGGTGTGGAGGATGTCAGAAGAACCATTCAGTAAACTAAAACAACGGAGAAAAGACTATGAGAGCATTGATTCAAAGAGTAAGCCACGCAAGCGTTACCGTCGAGGGCGAGTGCGTGGGAAAAATTGAAAAAGGACTGCTGGTGCTGCTGGGCGTCGGTCCGCAGGACACTGAAAAACAGGCAGATTTTCTGGCAGAAAAATGTGCTAACCTGCGCATCTTTGTGGACGAAAACGACAAGATGAATCTCTCGCTGCTGGACATCGGCGGGGAGATGCTGGTCGTTTCCCAGTTTACCCTCTACGCCGACTGCCGCAAGGGCAGACGCCCTTCCTTTGTGAATGCGGCAGCTCCCGCAGAGGCGGACAGACTGTATGAATACTTCCAGCAGAGCGTGAAAAATGCGGGCGTTGCCAAGGTCGAGCACGGCAAATTCGGTGCTTCGATGCAGGTAGAGCTGCTCAACAACGGACCGGTGACCATCATGCTGGACACCGATGAAATCATGCCGAAAAAATAGGCGGCACCCATAAAAGATAAGGGGGAATAAACGATGAATCTGGAAATCATCCACGTGGGTCTGTTGGGGACTAACTGTTATATCACCTGGGATGAAGAGAAAAATTGTGTCGTGGTCGATTGCGGCGGCGACGCGCAGAAGGTAGCGCAGTTTATACAGGAAAAAGGGCTGACCCCCACCCATCTGCTGCTGACCCACGGTCACGGCGACCACATGGGCGGAGCGGCAGACTTAAAGGACCTTTACCCACAGATGAAAATTGTGCTGGACAGCAAGGATTTGGAGATGATTGGCGACGGGCAGAAGAGTATGTCCGACGCCGTAGCGCCGTATGCGCGCAGCTTTACACCGGATGTTCTGGTGGGCGACGGCGATCAGCTGACCTGCGGTACGATGGAGTTTACCGTTTTGGAAACGCCGGGTCATACACCGGGCAGCGTGACCTATCTGAAAAATAACGAGCTGTACTGCGGGGACACCCTCTTTCAGGGCAGCATGGGCAGGACCGACCTGTACGGAGGCAACGACGAGCAGATGACCGCTTCGCTGGCGCGTCTGGGCAGTTTGCAAGGCTACTACAAGGTTTTTCCGGGACATGGCAGCGCAACCAATCTGGAGGACGAAAAGTTGGCAAACCCCTTCCTCAAGCAGGCAATCGCCCGCCGTTCCCGATAAGACAATGAGCAAAAGGAGCAAAAACAGCATATGAATATAAAGAATATCGGACACAGCATGAAATATGAAGCAGAGTGTATCGCAATGCTGTTTTTCCCGGATGAAAAGATTGTGACCACCGAATACCCTGCGGACGAGGAGGAGCACGAGGAGCTGCTGGTGCAGCAGGAACAGAAGGAACAGAAGGCTCCTGTCGAGGACTGCATCGAAACCAGACTGCAAAACGGTCTGATGAAGGTGACCTTGTCGTTGGACGGCAAGCAGACCAGCCTGTGCCGCACCATCCTTTCCGAGCCGCATTCGCCGTATGAAAAGGCGGAGTTTGTGATGAGCGATATGATCTACACCCTGCTCTCACAGGCGACCGGCATCCACCCGGCATGGGGAATGGTGACCGGCGTTCGTCCGGTCAAGCTGTTCCACCGCAGACTGGACGAGGGCAAAACACCACAGATGGTGGCACGGGAATTTGAACAGCATTTTTATGTGACACAGGAAAAGATTGAGCTGGCGCTGGAAACGGCACGCCACGAGGCGCCCATCTTGCGAGAGGTAACCGACGACACCTTTAGCCTATATATCTCCATTCCATTTTGCCCTTCGCGGTGCAGCTACTGCTCCTTTGTTTCCCACGACATCACCAGCAAACGCGCTAAGGACATCCTGCCGGTGTATGTCGACCGGCTGTGTGAGGAGCTCGAGCAGATTTCCCAAAAGGTAAAGGGGACCGGACTGCGCCTGACCACCGTTTATTTTGGCGGCGGCACACCGACCATCCTCTCGCCCGAGCAGCTTGACCAAATCTGCTGCGCAGTGGAACAGCACTTCGACCTTTCCCAGCTGAAGGAATACACGGTGGAGGCAGGACGACCGGACACCATCGACGAGGAGAAGCTGCGGGTGCTGCGCCGGCACAACATCTCCCGTATCAGCATCAATCCGCAGACGCTCGACGACGAGGTGCTGCAAAAAATCGGGCGCCGGCATACCGCCCAGCAGGTCATCGACTGCTTTGAGATGGCACGCCGGATGGGATTTGACAACATCAACATGGACCTGATTGCAGGCTTGCCCAGCGACAGCGTTGAAGGATTTTGCAAAACGGTGGATAAGGTCATCGCCTTGCAGCCGGAAAATGTGACGGTGCATACCCTTTCCATCAAGCGCAGCGCCAGCTACGGCGAAAGCTGGGAGGAGCGCAGAAAGGCGCTGGAACAGGCGCAGCAGGTGGGACAGATGGTATCCTACGCGCAAAAGCAGCTGATGCAAAGCGGCTGGATGCCCTATTACCTGTATAAACAGCGCAACACCCTGGGCAACCTGGAGAATACCGGCTACTGCAAACCGGGCTGCGAGGGACGGTACAACATCTACATCATGGACGAAACCCAGACGATTCTGGCAGCAGGAGCGGGAGCAGTCACCAAGCTGTGCAGCAACCGCGAAGGCAAGCTGGAGAGAATCTTTAATTACAAGTACCCGTTTGAATATGTCGAACAGTTCGACGAGGTATTAAAACGTAAGGACAGGGTGGTGGATTTCTTTGAGGAAAATAGACCCCTTCCACTACGGAAGGATTGAGAAGGACGAGGTCAATCAGCAGGCGTTTGAAAATTATTTTCAGCTGATTGACGAAGCCGAGCGGTTTTACAACGACCAGATCCGCCGGGTGGTCAAAAGTATGTCTACCGGCAAGGACAAAACCGACGTCATCTGTCTGTCCGGTCCCTCCGCTTCGGGAAAAACAACGACCGCACATACCCTGGCAAGGCATTTTATCAGCAGCGGCAGAAGGGCAATGGTCATCTCCTTGGACGACTTTTATCTGGATACCGACAAGACGCCGCTCAACCGCAAGGGCAAACCGGACTTTGAAACCATCTATTCGCTGGACATCGAGCGCATCAACCTGTGCATCGACGAGCTGGTCAACAAAGGGCGAACCCTGATGCCCATTTTTGATTTTCACACCAGAAAACGGGTGGAGGGTCAGGAAAAGGAAATTGCCATCAGCGGCGATGACGTGGTCATCATCGAAGGACTGCACGGGTTAAATCCGCTGCTGACCCAGCGGGTGGGAGAAGACAAGGTGACCCGCATCTTTGCCAGCGTGCGTTCCCGCTTTACCGACCACGACCGGGTGCTGCTGACACCGCAGGATGTGCGCCTGATGCGCCGAATGGTGCGCGACCGCAGCACCCGCAACACAACGCCGGAGCAGACGATGGCAATGTGGGATGAGGTCTGCGAGGGCGAATCGGAGTATATCAACCCCTACCGCGACAGCGCAGATTTTAAGC
>FR880304.1:7865-15697 GCA_000435195.1 Clostridium sp. CAG:169
TACGAGCCGAATATTTTTCACAGCTATCTTCTGCCGTTCCTGGAGAACCGTTCCGGCATCGCTCCCGAACACTACCGCAAGCTGGATGAACTGTACCAGCGTCTGGATGAGTTTTTTGACATCAACAACACCCAGGCGATTCCGGCGGACAGTGTCGTTCGGGAATTTATCGGTCCGCGTCGGCAAAGCGAGCAGACAGAATAAAAAGAGGATATGATTCGCGTTAGAAAGGAGCAGTGAAGGATGAGTTTGAATTCTTTATTGGACAAAGCAATCTCGGTTGCCAATGTAGCAGGCAAAAAGACAGAGGAAATGGTGGAAGCTTCCAAGCTCAAATTGCAGGAGGTTTCGGTCAACGCTGATTTGCAGGATTGCTATGAGAAGATTGGTTCTCTGGTATACCGAAGCAAAAAGAGCGGCGAAGACAACGAACAGGCAATCGAACAGCTGGTCGAGCAGGCGGATGTTCTGTTAGAGCAGCTTGCCCAGCTGCAATCCAAGCGTGAGGAAATTAAAAAGATGAAGAAGTGCCCGAACTGCGGCGCTTCGTGCAATGTGGACTCCCATTTCTGCTCCAGATGCGGCATGGTGCTGCACGAGCAGAGCGACCTGGTTCCGACCCAGCCACAGGAGGAGCAGCCACAGCAGGCGGAACAGGCAGAGCAGCCGGTCAATCAGGAGGAAAAGCCTCTGATTGAAGAAAAGCTGTAAGAATCGAAAGGATGCATCCGAGGACCGGCGGACAGCCGGTCCTTTTGCTGTCGTAGCGGGTGGACAGCGCATGACTGAAATGCGCAGGGCATATACTCAAAAGGAAAGGAACAGCGCCTTTTCAGAAAAGATTTACAGAAAAGAAATTGAAATCCGGCGACAGAATATGGTAGATTATGAAGATGAGTCGGTGCATTTTGAGGAAAGTGGGTGGACAGTTGAAGAGGACCAGTGAGAAGCAGGGCTTTGTGCAGGGAGCCATGATCCTGATGATTGGGACGATGACCGTCAAGGTGGTCAGTATGTTGTTTAAAATCCCAATCAGCAATCTGTTGGGGGGAACGGGCTACTCTTATTTTACCAACGCCTACGAGATTTTTAACCTCATCTCCACCATCGCGACGGCGGGCTTTCCGGTTGCCATCTCCAAGCTGGTGTCGGAAAACGGGGTGTTGGGAAACTATCGGGACAACCATAAGATTTTTCGCATCTCCCGCACCTTCTTCTTAATCACCGGTCTTTTGTGCATGACAGTGATGATTCTGGGAGCAGGGAGCTTTGCGGCGATGATTCCAAACCCGGGAGCCAAGCTGTCCATCATCTGTCTTGCGCCCGCGGTGCTGACCTGCTGCCTGATGTCCGCCTACCGCGGCTATTATCAGGGGATGCAGAATATGTACCCGACCTCCATTTCCCAGATTATCGAGGCGGTCACCAAGATGATTTTTGGTCTGGGATTCAGCGGCGGTGTGATGTATCTGACCCAAAGGGAATACAGCCTGCACGCCACCGTGCTGGGACGCAGCTATCCTTCGCCGGAGCAGGCGCAGGCGGTCATCGCCCAGCTGGCAAGCGGTGCGGCAGTGCTGGGTGTCAGCCTGTCCACAGCGGCGGGCTTAGTGTACCTGATGCTGAGATGGCGCAAAAAAGGCGACGGAGTCAGCCAGCAGCAGTTGATGCACGCGCCCAAGCCGCAGGACAGCAGCATCTTACTAAAAAGAATCCTGGTGATTGCTATACCGGTCTGCCTGGGTTCGCTGGCGGTCAACCTGTCGGGCATCATCGACCTGCTGACGGTGACCGGACGGCTTTCCCATGTAATGGACACTGCACCGCAGCAGCTGCTGGCTTGCTATGGGCAGAATATCCCGCAGGCGGAGCTGGTCAACGGAACGGTACACAACTACCTGTACGGCGCTTACAGCGGCAAAGCGGTGGTGATTGCCAATCTGGTGCCCGCACTGACTACCGGGATGGCGGTCAGTGCGCTGCCGGCAGTAGCGGAGAGTTTTGCAAGAGGCAACCGCCTGCGTACCCAAAAGAGCATCCAGATGGTGCTGCGCATCACAGCGCTGTTTTGTGTACCGGCAGGATTGGGCATCAGCGCCCTGTCGCAGGAGGTGTGCAGCCTGTTCTTTGGCATGAACAACGAGGTGATGATCGGCGCGCCGCTGCTGCGGGTGCTGGGTCTTGCCTCCATCTTCATCGCCCTGACCGGCACCACCAACAGCCTGCTGCAGGCGGTGGGCAGAGTCAGCCTGCCGGTCAAGCTCATCCTTATCGGCAGTGCCATCAAGCTGGCGATGAACTACCTGCTGGTGGGCATCCCGCAGCTGAACATTCAGGCAGCACCGTGGTCCACCCTGGTCTGCTATGTTGTTATCACATTGCTCAGTTTGATTGCTTTGCGCAGCACAGTGGGTCCGCTTGGTGCTTTTGGTGTGTTTGGCAAGCCGCTGCTGGCAGGACTGCTGTGTGCCGCTTTTGCACGTCTGACCCAGAATATGCTTATGCAGGTGACTGCCTCCCGTTTTGCGGTGCTGCTGTCGGCTGCAGTGGGCGCAGCGGTGTATCTGGTGGGACTTTTGCTGCTGCGGGCTTTAAAAAAAGAGGACATAATGATGCTTCCCAAGGGTGAAAAAATGGCAAAAATACTTGAAAAGTACTCACTTTTAGGGTAATATATATAGAGCTGCAAAAAAGGACTGGACAAAACAAAGCGGACCAAAGCATAGGAGTGTGGTAACGTGAGCGTGTCTTATGAAAAAAAGGAAAAGTACAGCATCGACGACCTGCTGCGGATTATGGAGATCCTGCGCAGTGAGGAGGGCTGTCCATGGGACCGAGAGCAGACCCACCCGTCGATGCGTCGGGATATGATCGAGGAAGCATACGAGGTGTGCGAGGCGATCGACCTGAACGACACCGATCTGCTCAAGGAGGAGCTGGGAGATGTGCTGCTTCAGGTGGTACACCATGCCCGCATCGAGCAGGAGCAGGGCAGCTTTGATTTTCAGGATGTCTGCGACGGCATCTGCCGCAAGCTGATCCAGCGCCATCCGCACGTGTTTGCCGATGTGCAGGTGGATGGCACCGAACAGGTGCTGAACAACTGGGAGCAGATCAAGCAGCAGTCCAAAGGGCAGACCACAGGCGCGCAGACACTGTTGAGCGTGCCAAAGACTTTTCCTGCGCTGATGCGCGCACAGAAGGTGCAGAAACGCGCAGCCAAGACCGGCTTTGAGTACCCGGACCTGTTTTGGGCAATGGACGACCTGGAAAGCGAACTGGACGAATTGCAGGCAGCCATCGACGAGGAAGACCCGCAGCAGTGCTTTGAGGAGCTGGGGGATGTGCTGTTTTCCGCAGTGAATATCGCGCGCTTTTTGAAGGTGGATGCCGAGGACAGCCTGAACGCTTCGACAGAAAAGTTCATCAATCGTTTCTGTAAAGTGGAGCAGCTGGCACAGCAGCAGGGAATCGACCTGGAGCAAACTTCTGTCGAACAGATGGAACAGTTGTGGAAACAGGCGAAAAATCAGTAAGAAAAGGCGCTTTTGCCCGTAGCTTTTGGGAGAATGGGCAAGGGAGTTTTAAGGCTCTTCCGCCGCAGGCGGGGGAATGGACCAATCAAGTGAAAAAATGGAGGATAACAAATATGACGAAAGCAGAATTGATCAACGTGGTTGCACAGAAAACAGAACTTTCTAAAAAGGACAGTGAAAAGGCTGTTGTTGCGGTGATCGACGCGATCTCCGAAGCACTGGCAGCAGGCGAAAAGGTTGCGCTGGTTGGCTTTGGTACCTTTGAGGTAAAGGAACGCGCTGCAAGAGAGGGCATCAATCCAAGAACCAAAGAGAAGATTGAAATTCCATCTTCCAAGCTGCCTTCCTTCAAAGCAGGCAAAGCTCTCAAAGAAATCGTTTCCAAGTAATTTGGAATCCACCAAGAACACATTCAACAGCTCCGGTGCTTCCGGGGCTGTTGTTGTATCAGCAGATGTTAGAACAGGAGGAATAACCATGAGATTGGACAAATATTTAAAAATCACCCGATTGATCAAACGCCGCACCGTTGCCAACGAAGCGTGCGACGGCGGCAGAATTTTAGTCAATGGCAAGGTGGCTCGCGCCTCCTATGCGGTCAAGGAAGGGGACACGATTGAGATTCAGATGGGCAATCGTCCGTTAAAGGTGCAGGTGCTGTCGGTCAGCGAATATGCCACCAAGGAAAGCGCACCGGAGATGTACCGAGTGGAGGAATAACCGCTGCCGGTTGTACCAAAAACCTGCAAACCTTCCGAAACGGCGGGTACAAAATCAATTTTTTTTAGAAGATGTAACAATCCTGCACGACGCTTGTTGACAACAATCGCCAAAAGCGTTATGATAGCCCTTGTCAAAAGAACAGACGCTGGATGGAAAAACTTCCACCACATTATTTTGTCAATAAAACTGAACAGCCTTATCAAGAGTGACAGAGGGGACAGGCCCTGTGAAGTCCGGCAACCTGCAAAGCGGCAGCTTTGTAAGGTGCCAAATCCTGCGGGTTAAGCCGAGAGATGAGGAAGCAAAGACTCGATCTCACGGTCGGGTCTTTTTTGTACCCCTTTTGGGGGGACAGCAAAAGAACGATCTCGAACCAGCTGCACGCTGTTTGGTTTATGAAAAATCATAGTAACCAAAAGAAAAGAAAGGAACGAACGACTATGGCAAAATACTTATTTACATCCGAATCGGTTACCGAAGGACATCCCGATAAAATCTGTGACCAGATTTCCGACGCAGTGCTCGACTCGATTCTGGAGCAGGACCCAAACGGACGTGTAGCCTGTGAAACCACCGTTACCACCGGCATGGTTATGGTCATGGGAGAAATCAGCACCTCCTGCTATGTGGACATCCCGAAGATTGCCCGTCAGGTCATCCGCGACATCGGCTATGACCGCGCAAAATTTGGCTTTGACTGTGATACCTGCGGCATCATCACCTCCATCGACGAGCAGTCCTGCGACATCGCGCTGGGCGTAGACAAAGGTTTGGAGGCAAAAAATGCCAACAGCACCGAGGAGGACAACGGCGCCGGCGACCAGGGCATGATGTTCGGTTTTGCCTGCGACGATACTCCAGAGCTGATGCCGATGCCGATCTCGCTGGCACACAAGCTGGCAAAACAGCTGACCAAGGTGCGCAAGGACGGCACCCTCCATTATCTGCGCCCGGATGGCAAAACACAGGTCACCATCGAATATGAAAACGAGGTGCCGGTAGCAGTCGAAACCATCGTCATCTCCAACCAGCATTCCCCGGAGGTGGAGATGGAGCAGCTGCGTGCAGACATCAAAAAGTATGTCATCGACCCGATTGTGCCACAGGAGCTGATGACCGAGCAGACCAAAATCTTCATCAATCCGACCGGACGCTTTGTTATCGGCGGACCACAGGGCGACAGCGGCTTGACCGGCAGAAAAATCATCGTAGATACCTACGGCGGCATGGGTCGTCACGGCGGCGGTGCTTTCTCCGGCAAAGACCCGACCAAGGTGGACCGTTCGGCAGCCTATGCAGCAAGATATGTTGCAAAGAACATCGTGGCAGCCAAGCTGGCAAAGAAATGTGAGGTTCAGCTGGCTTATGCCATCGGCGTTGCAAAGCCGGTATCCATCAACGTCAATACCTTCGGCACCGGCGCTGTTGCAGATGAGCAGCTGGAAAAGGCAGTTGAAAAGGTATTCGACCTGCGCCCGACCGCAATCATCAATTCGCTGGGTCTGCGCCGTCCAATCTACCGTCAGCTGGCAGCATACGGACACATGGGCAGAGAGGACCTGGGCGTCAGCTGGGAAAAGACCGACAAGGTGGACGCTCTGCTGGCAGCTGTCAAATAAAATAGGCAAACGCAAAAAGGACATGGGTTTCCATGTCCTTTTTTGTGCCTGTAAACCTTGAGGGAAAGAATCTGCTTACAAAATGCTTTTATATTTTAAATATAGCGGAGAAAACAGAAGAATTTAGGAAAATAATCTAAAAATTTAAAGTTTATGCTTTACATTTCTGGCAACAAAGGATATAATGAAAGAAAAAATACCGGGAGGTTCAGTCGTGGAAATTTTAAATAAAACCATTGAACAAGTCAGAAAACAGTATGGAGTGGCTGGCGGTATCCTGATTGCCATTAAAGACGGCAAGGTGCTGCTCAAGGAGTGCTTTGGTCAGGCGGATGCGGAAAAAGGCAAACCGGTGGACAGCAAGACCCTGTTCCAGATCGCATCCTGCTCGAAAGCATTTACGACCATGGTTGCCGGTCAGCTGTGCGACGAAGGCAAGATGACCTGGGATACTCCGGTCAAACAGCTGATGCCGGACTTCAAAATGGTGGACAAATATGCCGAGGAACACGTCACCCCTCGTGATATGGCTTGCCACCGCACCGGTCTGTGCCGCCATGACGTCATGCGCACCTTTGTCCGCGAGGACAGAGCAGACCTGGTTCGCCGCATCGCTTACTTCCCACCGGCATACGGCTTCAGAGAGAAGTACAGCTACCAGAACCAGATGTATGTAGCACTGGGTTACCTGTGTGAACGTCTGACCGGAAAGACTTGGGAGCAGCTGCTGAAAGAAAAGATTGGCGACCCGCTGGGAATGGATATGTACTTCCGCGGCATCGACACCATCGAGGACAAGAACGCAGCCATGCCGTATGCGCAGAAGGACGGCAAAATTTTCCGCGTGGACGAGGTAGTCGGAAAGGCAAGCAACCCATGCGGCGGTCTGTACACCAACCTGGACAGCTTGGAGCGCTGGATTCGGATGCTGCTGGGCGAAGGTGAGCTGGAAGGCAAACGCATCATCAGCAAGGAAGGCTTTGCCGAGCTGATTAAACCAAACGTTGTCATCCCGGGCAAACCGTCCCATCCAAAGGAAATGCAGCAGTCCTACGCAATGGCGTGGATCAACTCCATCTATAAAGGCAAGCTGCTCATCTCCCACTCCGGTTCCACCAACGGCTTCAACTCGATGGTCGGCTTCTTCCCGGAGGAGAACGCAGCCTTCGCACTGTCGGTCAATACCGTGGACACCCCGGCATACAGCTGCCTGAAATACCTGCTGTGTGACCTGCTGCTCAACGACGTAGAGGAGGATTACTCCTTCCTGATTGACATTTATAACCGCCGCGTCAACCTCGGACCGGATTACACCGAGGAAGAGCAGAAAGACCTGCCGCTGAGCGAAGAGCAGGCGAAGAAATATCTGGGTACCTACTACAATCCGGGCTACGGCGTGATGGAATTTGTCTATGAGGACGGTCATCTGCGCCAGCACTACGGCTTGATGGACCAGCCGTTCAACTACATCGGCGATGATAAGTTTGTAGGCTTCGAGGTGCTGGATACCCGCACCTACCGAGCAAACTTTACCGAGGACGGCAACCTCTGGATGCGCCTGTCCACCGATGCAGTCTGCCCAATCTTCTTTGAGCGGGTGCGCTAATCGAGCGGCGGAGTATCACGGAATCAGAACAAAACAATCGGGAGGACATCCATCGGATGTCCTCCCGATTTGCCGTTGCAGGATATTTTCCACACATTCCCCTTGAACAGGTGGAAAAAGGTCATCCTATTCTCCGGCGACCAGCGGGACGCTGCACAGCAGCTGGTTGTCCAGAGTGTATTCCAGCAAGCCGCAGACCTGATTGGAGGCGGTGGGGGGATAGAGGAACGGCTGGGCAATCAATCGGCTTTGCAGGCGGGCAGATTCGCCCTGCCGCAGCGGGACACAGGGCTGCCAGGCGGGCAGCAGCGGAATGGGAGTTTCGATGCCGTTGGACTGGATTTCGCT
>FR880304.1:15754-29592 GCA_000435195.1 Clostridium sp. CAG:169
GCGGCTGCATCGAGTAGCGGCTAAAGCAGCGGTCGTACAGAGAAGCGTGCAGGTTCCAGTCGTCCTGCGCATTCAGGGTGACACAGATGAGGGTCATCCTGTCCCGCTCGGCAGCGGACACCAGACACCGTCCGGCATCATCGGTGAAGCCGGTCTTTACCCCGATGCAGTCGGGGTAAAGGGTCAGCAGTCGGTTGTAGTTTTTCAGCCAACGCTCATAGGGCGGCGCACCAAACCGGACCTGCATCGAAGGCTGGGAGCAGATGTGGGCAAAATCCTCGTTTTGTAAAGCAACGCGGGTCAATTTGGCAAGGTCGAAGGCGGTGGAGTAATGCTCGGGCGCATCCAGTCCGCAGGCAGTGACATAGTGTGTATCGGCAAGACCCAGCTGTTGTGCGCGCCGGTTCATCGCCTCCACAAAGCCCTCGATGCTGCCGTACAACCGTACACCGGCGGCATTGGCAGCATCGTTGCCGGAGGGCAGCAGCATCCCGCACGCCAGCGCGTACAGAGAAACCATGTCGCCCTCCATCAGTCCCATCGAGGAGCCTTCCACCTGGATGGCATCGGGATCGACCAGAAAATAATCGTGCAGATTAGGCTGCTCGAGCACCATCATCGCGCCGATGATTTTGGTGGTGCTTGCCATCGGCAGCTGTTGGTGGATGTTCTGCCCGCACAGCACCCGACCGGTGGTTGCCTCCATCACCAGATAGGCTTTTGCGGCGGCATCGGGCTGTTCATAAACGGAAAAATCCTCCAGCGATACCGGTGACGGGCAGAGCGAGGTGCGGGTTTCCTTGGCAAAAATCCTCCAGTCCGCTGCACAGCCAAAAAGCAGCAGGGCACAGAGAAAAGAAAAAGACAGGCGTTTGAAAACGTTCAAGGCAGCCAACTCCTTTTTGTTCAGAAATCAGGGGTGGAACAGTACAGGATATGCCGAGGTTGGAGAGAAAATTCAAAATGTACAATTTGTAATCTAGTTTCATAACAATACAAATTGTACATTTTTTTTATTGAAAAAGTGCGAAGTGTGGTATATACTGTACAAGCAAAAACTTTTGAGGAGGAAAAATGAATGGAACAAACTCTACCCAAACTGAAAACCAATCTGGACACCAACCTGCTCAAGCTGGTTGCGGTCGTCTGTATGCTGCTCGACCACTTTGGTGGGACCTTTTTTGAGCAGGTCCCTGCCTTTCGCTGGGCGGGCAGGCTGGCGTTCCCGCTGTTCTGCTACTGTATGACGGTTGGGATGCTGTACACCCACGACATCAAGCGGTACCTGGGGAGATTGGGACTGTTTGCGCTGATTTCACAGCCGTTCTGGATTCTAGCTTTTAATGCGGAGGACTTTTGGGGAAACCTGCTCAATCTCAACATCTTTTTCACCCTCTTTATGAGCCTGCTGACCGTCTAGGGATTTAAGGAGAAGAAATACTGGCTGTTTGTGGCAGGGATCCTGGTGATGTCCTTCATCAACTTCGACTATTCCATCACCGGCATCATCCTGATGATGATTTTCTATCTGTGCAGGAATAAACCGGCTCTGGGCGCTGCGTTGTATTTTCTGAGCTATCTGCCAGCCTTTTGGGGAGATGTGCAGGACCCGCTGGCGCTGGTTGTCGGCGGACACGCCATCAGCTTTGAGGCATTCTCTCTGCTGGCACTGCCGCTGATTTATTTAAAGACCAACAGCGGTCTGAAAATTTCTAAATGGGTGTTCTATCTGATTTATCCGGCACACCTGCTGCTGATTTATCTGCTCCAGCTGTGGATGGCATAAGACAAAATAAGGGAGGCGTCCTCTTTCATAAAGAGGACGCCTCCCTTATCGGTTTTGCAAAAGCTTTAGCAGAACAACGGCTGGAGCTGGCGCGCCGACAGTGCAGACTGCACGGTATCGGTCAGGCGGCTAAAGTCAGCAACAATCGAGCAGGGCTTTTGCTCGGGTGCATCCTGCCGCATCGGGACAAAGTAGATGTTTTTGCTGTTGAGCAGCGAACCGATGTTTTTCCCTGCGTTGGCAAGGGCATCGTTGGTGGATACCGCCAGCACCACCGGACGTGCGTTTCGCAGGTGGGCTTTGACGGCAAGGGTGACGCTGGTGTCGGTGATGCCGTTTGCCAGCTTGCCCAGGGTGTTGCCGGTGCAGGGTGCGACCAGCAGTACATCCAGCAGCTTTTTCGGACCGATGGGTTCGGTCTGGGTCAGGGTGTGCCAAATCTCACGACCGCAGATTTCCTCGATGCGGCGGCGAAACTGCTGCGCACTGCCAAAGCGGGTATCGGTTTCATAGGCGTTTGGGGACAGGATGGGATACAGCTGCCAGCCGGTCTGCTGCGCCATCTGTTCCATCTGGTCGATGACCTGCGAGAAGGTGCAGAAGGAGCCGGTCATGGCAAATCCCACCCGTACAGGAGCGTGTTCGTTCATGTCGTTCACCTCGTTTTGGATTGTATGTCTGTTATCATCTGTATAACGGTGTCGCACAGGATGTTCCCTGCGGTGACAGGCGCTGTTTTGGCAGGCAGGGCAAGGGAGTGCAGGCAGCGAAGTCCCAGCGAGCGTGCAGCCAGGTGGTCGATGCCGCCCGCGCCGGAGGCAAGGTCGATCAGCAGGCAGTCATGGGGAAGCAGCCGGAGCTGTTCCTTTCCCAGGATGGGCGCAGGGACGGTGTTGAAGATGAGCTGCTGCTGCGGCAACAGGGTGTCCATCTGCGCAAGAGGAAGGGCGGTCAGACCAAAGCTGCGCGCCAACGCCAGGTCCTTTGGGCTGCGGGCGCAGACGGTGAGCTGTGCGCCAAAGGCTGTCAGCAGCCGTGCAAGGGGTTTTGCACACCGACCAAAGCCGGTGAGAAGGCAGCGGCTTTCCCAAAGGGTGATGGGCAGCTGGCTCAGTGCAAGCTCGATGGCAGCTTCGGCGGTGGGGACGGCGTTGAGCAGCGCCATCTCCTCCTGTTGCAGATAGCTGTGCAGCAAAAGGGAGCGGCGTTTGGCAAGCTGATGCAGCTCGTCGGTCACCCTGCCGCAAAGCAGGACCGTACGCCGCAAAGCAGGACCGTACCGCGGCGGCATTGCGCAAGCAAGGGCAGCAGAGCAGGCTCGACCAGCACCGGAAGCAGCAGAAAATCGGTTTGTGCGAGCAGCAGCGGGTCGCTTTCACCGGGAATCAGACGCTCGACCACATATCCGCGGCGGCACAGGGCATCGGCAGCCGCACGCTGGCGGTCATCGGTGCAGAGGACGGCAATGGATGCAAAAGGTTCAGGATTCATACAGGTCACCTCCATAGGATTGGGCAGGAACGGGCAAAGGAACAATCTATCCTATGAAAAATGCGGATTTTGGTGCAGGCTGAATGTTCATCTGTCGGGGAATGTGGTATAATAACAGAAAATACAGCACAGGGGGAAACGACTTTGGCAAAGAAAAAACCATTGAAAAAGGATAGAAAAGCGGGCAGAGGCAATCTGCCGGCACAAAAACAGCCGTTTTATTTACAGGCGCAGCAGCAGAGAAAACCAAAGCCGAAGAAGCAGCGGGAGGATTGGGACGAACCGGCAATCGAACCGGGAGAATATCCGGTCAGCTGCGACAGAATGGACGAACAGGGCAGCGGCGTGGTGTATCTGGAAGGAGAAAAGCTGCCGGTGGACGGACTGCTGCCCGGCGAGCAGGCGGTCGTCGAGGTGTTTGGAAAGCGCAATCTGCACGCAAGGCTGCTGCAAATCAAAAAGGCTTCGTCCAAACGGGTCAAGCCGCAGTGTCCTGCTTTTGCCAAGTGCGGCGGCTGCAAGATGCAGCACCTGCAATATGACAGCCAGCTGGAGTGGAAGCAAAAGACGGTGGAGCAGCTGATGAAACGCTACATCGACGAGGGAGCCAAGCTCTATCAAATCGTTGGGATGGTAGAGCCGTGGCGCTACCGCAACAAATGCCATATCAGCTTTGGCATGAACGGGCGCAGACAGATCATCTCGGGCATTTATGAGGAAAACAGCCATCGGGTGGTACCGGTGGAGAGCTGCCTGATTCAGGACAGCAAGGCGGACGAGATTGCGCGCTCGGTGCGAGCCATCATGAAGGAGTGCAAGCTGCTGCCTTATGATGAGGACAGTGAAACCGGATTGCTGCGGCATCTGCTGGTGCGCACCGGCTTTGCCAGCGGTCAGGTGATGGTGGTGCTGGTGACTGCTTCCCCGATTTTTCCGGCAAGGAGCCGCTTTGTGTCCCTGCTGCGGGAGCGTCACCCGGAAATCACCACCATTGTGATGAACTGCAACCCGAAAAAAACCAGCATGGTGCTGGGAGAGCAGGAGCGCATCCTGTACGGAAAAGGGTACATCGAGGACATCCTCTGCGAAAAACGCTTTGCCATCTCGCCGCGCTCCTTCTATCAGGTCAATCCGCAGCAGACCGAGGTGCTTTACCAGCGGGCAATCGGCATGGCACAGCTGAAAAAAGGACAGCGGGTGCTGGATGCCTACTGCGGAATCGGAACCATCAGCTTGATTGCAGCCGACAAGGTCGATGAGGTCATCGGTGTGGAGGTCAATGCACAGGCGGTCAAGGATGCCAACGCCAACGCAAAACGCAACGGGGTGGAAAACATCCGTTTTGTCTGCGCAGATGCAGGAGCCTTTATGACCAATCTGGCGGATGCGGGCGAAAAGATCGACGTAGTCTTTATGGACCCGCCGCGCAGCGGAAGCGACGAGGCATTTTTGCAGTCGGTTTGCCGCCTTTCTCCAGACAAGGTGGTGTATATTTCCTGCGACCCGCAGACCCAGAAGCGCGACCTGGCAGTGCTGCGCGCCGGCGGCTACCATGTAAGGGAAATCCAGCCGGTCGATATGTTCCCACAGACTGCGCATGTGGAGTGCGTAGTATTGATGTCAAAGGGTAAAGAGAAATAGCCGCGAAAGCCCTTGATTTCAGGCACTTTTCGGCTTCCGACAGTTTCGAGCGGGTGGAGCAAGTAAGCGTCTGCGGTAACTTATCCAAGGGCAATCCGGCTCAAAAAGTGTGAGAGTTGAGTTGTCACGATAGATGTCGCTATGTTGAGTTGCCGAGTTAGATGTTGGGAAGTTGTGGCTGTGAGATAGATGTCAGAGCGACAACTCATGATCTATACAGGAGGAGATTGTGTAATCTCTTTTTCCGCATATTCAATGAAAACCTTCGCGGCGGGTGATAGTTCTCTTGTTGTTGGCGCAGCAATACCAAGGGATATATATTGCGGCGGATCAAGCGGTAATTCGATGATTTCATCTTTCCAGTCACGGGAGATCAAGCGTTGGTTAAAGCTGATGCCTAAACCGGCGGCGACCATTTTGTAGGTGGAAAAACCATCACGGGTAGAGAATCTGGTATCCGGATGAAGAGAGAACTGCCTGAGAAGACGATCCTGATCTGTATCATGATCGGGAGACGTATGGATGAATGGCTCCTGCTCCAGTCTCTTTATCGGAAAGGATGATCGATTCTCCAATTCATGTCCCTTTGGAAGCCAGACCACGATCTCGTCTTCGAAAAGGGGTATCCACTGACACGGAACGTTATCAGATGGCTTGGCGCAGAAGCAAAAGTCCATCAAGCCGTCATTCAGCCACTCATACGTTTCTCTGTTTCCACCTTCCGTAAGGTTGATCGTGATGCCGGGGTATGAGGCACAAAACCCTTTAAGTATCGGCGGCAGGCAAAGAGCAGAGATACTGTAATAGGTTCCGATATTGAGTGTGCCTCTAAGGAGTCCTGTTAAGTGAGAACTGTATTCTTTCGCATTGTTATGAGCCCGGACGATGTCAGTGAACAGAGGGAGCATGGCTTTGCCGTTCTCAGTAAGTGTGACGCCATGCTTACTGCGGAAGAATACTTCATAACCGAGCTCATTCTCCAATGCTCGGATCATGCGGGTGATACCAGATTGCGTATAATTCAAGGCTTCAGCGGTAGCACTCAGGCTTCCAGTCTCGACAGCTTTAAGAACAGCCTCACATTGATTGATTTCCATACTTTCTCCTTCTATGAATATAATCATGACAAGCATGATGAATTGAAACTTTACTCATGGATAAGATGATTATATAATCTGACATAGAATAAGTCAATGAGGAGGCCACAAAGGATATGAATGAAAAACTCAGCTTCGCCTGTGATTATGCAAAAGGAGCTCATCCTGATATTCTGCGGAAGATGATGGAAACTAATATGATAAATACAGCAGGATATGGGCTTGATGAGATCTCTGAATCCACCAGAGACAGAATCAGAAAAGCCTGTGAATGTGAAAGAGCTGCTGTGGAGTTTCTGGTAGGAGGCACGCAGACGAATGCCGTTATGGTCGATGCCCTTTTGAAATCCTATCAGGGAGTCATTGCAGCAGAGACGGGGCATATCAGTGTACATGAGGCAGGTGCCATCGAAGCAAATGGGCATAAGGTTCTTACAATTCCGCATCAGTACGGAAAGATATCCGCCGAGGCAGTAGAAAAATATCTGGATGACTATTACAATGACGCGAACCACGAACATATGGTAATGCCGGGAATGGTTTATCTGTCCCATCCCACGGAGTACGGAACGCTTTATACCAAGGCGGAACTTCAGGCTTTCAGAAACGTGTGTGATAAGTATGGAATTTACCTGTATGTGGATGGAGCAAGACTTGCCTATGCGCTTTCATGCCCGGAAAACGACGTGACGCTTACGTGTCTGGCAGAGCTTTGCGATGCCTTCTATATCGGCGGTACCAAGTGCGGCGCACTGTTTGGAGAAGCAGTGGTGGTTCCGGAGCCGGAAAAGATACCTCACCTTTTCACGATCATCAAGCAGCATGGAGCTCTTCTGGCGAAAGGAAGACTACTGGGAATCCAGTTTGACGAGCTGTTCCGGGATGATCTATATATGAAGATTGGAAAACCGGCGATTGAATCAGCAGCGCGCATAAGGAAGGCTTTACTGGAAAAAGGGTACCGTCTGTATTTTGAATCACCGACGAATCAGATCTTTGTTGTCATCGAAAATGATGCGCTGAAAAGGCTGGGAGAAAAAGTCGAGTACGGATTCTGGGAAAAATACGATGACGATCACACTGTGATCCGGTTTGCGGCAGACTGGGGAACAACAGAAGCTGAAATGGACGCATTGATCGATATCCTATAGAAGGAGCACTATGATGAGACAATATGTAGTTGATGCATTTACGGATAAGCCTTTTTCAGGAAACCCGGCTGCGGTCTGCGTTATGGACAGCTGGCCTTCGGAGGAATCCATGATGAAGCTGGCGATGGAGAACAATTTATCCGAAACGGCATTCATAGTAAAGGAAGATACAGGATACCGTCTGCGCTGGTTTACACCGGGCACTGAGGTGGAACTTTGCGGGCATGCAACTTTGGCATCCTCCTATGTAATTCTAAATTACTACGATACAGACAGAGATATAGTGCAGTTCAATACGCTGAGCGGGGTGCTGACAGTCAGAAAGAACGGTGACCTGTATCAGATGGATTTCCCGACCTATGAACTGAAAGAGGTTCCGGTTACAGATGAGATGGAGCAGGCTTTTGGCGTGCGTCCCATCAAGGCGGTGCTGGGACTGGATTTGGTTTGTGTTTTTGAAACGGAAGAACAGGTGCGGCAGATGCATCCGGATCACGATCGCCTTATGGGTATCGAAGGTCGCATTCAGAATGCCACAGCAGCGGGAAAAGAAACAGACTGTGTCTCCCGGAGCTTTTGTCCCAAACTTTCTGTAGCAGAAGATCCCGTCTGCGGTTCTGCGCATTGTCAGATCGCAGATTATTGGTCAGGCGTGCTGGGCAAGAAAAAGATACAAGCGTATCAAGCGTCAAAACGCGGTGGATATCTATACTGCGAGATGCTTGAAAACGGAAGGATATCCATCAGTGGGAAAGTAGCGTTAGTAGCGATTTCAGATATTGTGGCTAAGCTGTAATAAAAATGTTTCTACGAAATATCGAGGCTCCCGCACTGCCATCATAGGCGGCGGGGAGCACAGTCCTTGCGAGATAAATAAAGGAGGGTTCAAACCAGATGAAAACAATCAGACTTTTGTATCCGGATCATGTGAGCGGCGGTCTGGAAACCTATTATTTCGGAGCAAACCTGCTTCAGTATATTCTGCCGAAGAACGACAGTCAGCCGATTGTGCGGGTAGAGATCGCTCCGCCGGATGGAAAAGAAAAAGCGATCACAAACGGTATTTCCGCTGAGAATGAAGTGCTCTCCGGGATCGCAGACGCACAGAAGAAGCTGGGCATGGAGAAACCTGATCGAGTTATCACGATCGGCGGAAACTGCGTCGTCTCTCTTGCGCCGTTTGATTATCTTCACGGCAAGTATGAGAACACCGGCATTATCTGGATCGACGCGCATCCGGACGTTTCTACTGTGAATGACGGATATCCCTGCGCACACGCCATGGTGCTGGGCAGCCTTTTGGGGCATGGCGCAGATCAGCTTGTGTCTAAAATGAAAAACCCCGCATTCAAACCGGAGGATATTTTTTATGTTGGACTTCAGCCTGTGCATGATTATCAGGAGAAGTTTCTGAAGGAAATCGGAGTCAATTATAAAGTGCAGGATCAGGCAATTGTTTCTGACGATGAGATCACTGATTTTGTGAAAAAGTTCGATCATATCCTTCTGCATTTTGACATTGATGTACTGGATGAGCATCTGTTCCATTCGACCTATTATGCGAACTCCGAGCTGGTTGGTGACGGAGCCGGCGGCGGAAAGATGACTATGGAAAAGCTGGCTGACATTTTGAAACTGATCGAAGATCATGCAAATATTGTCGGCTTTACCATTGCAGAGTATCTTCCTTTTGACGAGCACAGACTGCATAAGATGCTCTCAGGTGTAAGGCTGTTAACTGATACTGAATGATGTTATGCTTCCACTACAGGCAAAAGGCTCCCACACTGCCATTATCGGCGGCGGGTAGCTAAGAACGAGAGAACAGCTCCTTAACACATGTGTTAAGCAGGCTCTCGTTTTGCGTGCTGGGATTGCTTTATCCCGTGGGCTACAATAGGATCATCCCGGATGAAGGAGGCAAAGTACATGGAAATAGGTACAATAGTCAAAAAACTGCGCACCGACAGGCATATAAAACAGGAGTCATTCGCAGAGGCTCTTGGCGTGTCGGTGCAGACAGTATCCCGTTGGGAGAATGATGTCAATTATCCGGATATTGCCATGCTCCCTCAGATTGCCTCGTTTTTCCATGTAACCACGGACTACCTTCTGGGAGTGAAAGGAGAGTTCACAATGGCAAAATTAATGAGAACCACAGAAGAGTTTCAGGTTGGGACACGCGAAGAGGCCGAAAAGATGGTAAAAGACTTTCAGGCTGCGCCTTTTCCCAAGGTAAGCTCTTATGAGATCAATGAAGAAGGAAACCAGATCGTACTGACCGTTCATAAAGAGTTCGGCGTTGAGCTGGATCAGATGAAGTTCGACTGATATGAAAAGCATATCCTGACATCAAAACGCAGTAAGGCTCCTCACTACTGATAAAGTTTCAGTGGCGGGGAGCCTTGTTTTATGCTTCGATGTCGATTGTGATACCGGATTTGAATTCCACGGTGAAGTGGTCGGCAAAGACGGTGATCTTCTCGATGAGCTTTTTGACCAGAGTCTCATCAAACTCTGTGATGTCGGTTTCCTGCCCGGAGATGAAGTCCTGCAGCTCCTTGATTCGGTTCATGGCTTCTTCCCGGTGATGGCTATCGAGCTCGGATTGTTCCTTCTGGTCGCGGAGCCGGAAAATCTCATCGGCGATAGCGTCATAGTCCTGCTTGTTATTTGCCTTCTTGATGAGCTCTTTTTGCAGTTCCTCCAGTCTTGCCTGAATGCCGTCCGGTGAGAGGGTGTCAGCGTTAACCACGGCCTTGGCGATGTTCTGCTGTAAGGTTTTCAGGAAAAAGTCCCGCTCGGTAAGGATCTGATGGAAGGCCTTGACCGTGACCTCCTGCAGCAGGAGCTCGTTGACCGTCCGGTTGGTACAGTCCTTTTCAGCGGAGGTGGGCTCCAAGCGACTGATGCAGCGCCAGACGATGGATTTGCAGCCGTGGTTGTTCCAGTGAACGCGCCGGTAAAGCTCGCCGCAGTTTCCGCAGAAAACCATCTGTGCAAAACAGTGATTGCAGGAGAAGCTGCGTTTCTTGCCTGTCGGACTGACGTGGACTACCCTACGACGGACAAGCTCTGCCTGCACCTGCATGAAGAGCTCTTTCGGAATGATCGCTTCGTGGTCGCCCTCTACGTAGTATTGAGGAACGGTGCCGTTGTTCTTGATCCGCTTCTTTGTCAGGAAGTCTGTGGTGTAGGTCTTTTGAAGCAGGGCGTCTCTCATGTACTTCTCATTTCGGAGAATCTTGTTGATGGTGCTGGTGTGCCATTTTGTCTTGCCAGCGCCGGTGAGAATGCCGTCAGTCATAAGCCCGTCGGCGATCTTATCCATGCTGGAACCTTCGAGGTATTCCCGGTAGATGCGCTTTACGATTTCTGCCTGCTCCGGATCGATAATCAGGTGTCCGCTGTCATCCTTGGTGTATCCGAGGAAGCGATTGTGGTTGACCTGAACCTTACCTTGCTGGTAGCGGTATTGCAGTCCCAGTTTGATGTTCTGGCTCATTGACTGGCTTTCCTGCTGGGCAAGGCTCGCCATGATCGTGATCAGCACCTCGCCTTTAGCGTCCAGCGTGTTGATGGCTTCCTTCTCAAAATAAACTGGTATGTTCTTATCCTTCAGCTGCCGGATGTATTGCAGGCAGTCGAGAGTGTTGCGGGCAAATCGACTGATGGACTTAGTGATGACCATGTCGATATTTCCGGCCATGCACTCGTCGATCATACGATTGAATTCGTCACGTTTTTTCGTGTTGGTGCCGGAGATACCGTCGTCTGCAAATATGCCCGCCAGCTCCCATTCCGGATTCTTTTGAATGTACTCGGTGTAGTGCGTGACCTGAGCCTCGTAGCTTGTTTCCTGTTCTTCGGAATCTGTGCTGACGCGGCAGTAGGCTGCAACACGGAGCTTTTTCTGCGCTGATTGTTTTACTGTATTTCCGACCTGTCGTCTGGCCGGAATCACCATAACATTTCCCATTAGCTTACCTCGCTTTCAATGAGGCTGTAGAGGTATTCTGCTTGCAGCCTCGGATCTTCATAGTGTTGCTCTGCCGCAGCCATGCGAAAGCCGGTAGGAGACGCTGCGGGTTTTACACTCTTTTTCCTGTTCAGCCTGCCAAGTTTCCCGGCGCGTTCAAATCGGATGGCGGCAGCTTTATCGTAGGTTTCCTGATCAATGATAGCCGGGTAAAAGTCGTCTCCGAGGTAGTGCCTGTTTTCCATCAGGCGCTTTGCCGTGCCGTGATAGGTTTCAATGCCAGCAGCGGCAGCAGCCTTGGCCAGTGCCATCCTGGAGAGGTAATTCTCATAGAGCTTTCGTATTTTATTGGCTTCATCCTCTTTAATCGTGGCGCAGCCGTTTTCAATGCTGTAGCCGTAGGGTGTATGTCCCATGTATTCACATCCTTTCTCGAAGCGTCAGACCGCATTTCAGTTCAAAGCGCACTTCATTTCTGGAGCGGACAATGATGCGGTTCACATATTCATTAAACAGGTCATCATCGAATTCCTGAAGTATTCCACCTTTTTCTGTAAAGTGCAGAAGCGCTGTGGCTGCTGTGACCTTTGTTACATCTCCGGAAACAGCGTTTTTTAAGGCGTTGATCTCATCCCGGAAACTGTCTGCCTGAGAAAGCAGCTCGTTCGTTTCTTTGTTAAAAAGGATCGGGTCGATGATGCCCTGTGTCATGAGCTTTGTCAGCGTCTCGCGCTTTTCTGTGTTCTGCGCCAGTAGGGTCTGTATTTCCTGAATGCGCCGAAGAGAGTCATCAGACGATGTGTTTTTCAATGCTTCCACATATGGTTTTAGGATGATCCTGTGCGCGTAGACCAGCTTGTTCATCATGGTGATGAAAGCCTGCTTCAGATCATCGTCTTTTACAAAAAGCATGTGGCATTTATCCTTATCCTTGATGTGGGTACTGCAGCACCATGCGGTGTATTTGTATCCGGTGCAGCTGTGTATCCGGTGCTTAAAGGTATCGCCGCACTCGCCGCAGATGATCTTCCCGGAGAAGGTGTAGCGATTCTGGTATTTGTCACTCCCTTTGACGACACCTTTTTCCGTTGCCCGCTGGTGAATAAAAGCGTGAGCGGCTTCAAAGTCCTCCCGGCTGATGATTGCCTCGTGATGATCCTTGACCATGTACTGTGTCTGCTCGCCGTGATTGTTGTGTCGGACAAAGCGTGAATCCGAGTACGTTTTCTGGAAAAGGCAGTCGCCGACATACTTCTCATTGGAGAGCATCCCGCGAATGGTTGTCGCCGTCCAGCGTCCGTTTCGCTTGGTAGGAATGCCGCGCCGGTTCAGGTCGTCCGCGATGGCGTGGGTACCTTTGCCGGAGAGCAGCGCTGCGAAGATTTCCTTTACCACAGCCGCCTGCTCCGGATTTATGATCATCTGCTCGCCATCCCAATCGTAGCCGTAGGGTGGGTAGCTGACCTTATAGGTGCCGCTCTCAAAGCGTTTCTGGATTGACCATTTGTTGTTTTCCGATATGGATACAGACTCGCCTTCGGCCATGCTGGAGAGAATTGCCAGAAACAGCTCGCTCTCCATTGAGCCGGTGTTGATGTTTTCCTTTTCAAAATAAATCGGAATGTGCAGGGCGAGCAGTTTTCTTACCAGCTCTAAGCAGTCCGTTGTGTTCCGGCTGAAGCGGCTGATGGATTTTGTAATAACAAAGTCCACTTTACCGGCCTTGCAGTCGTCAATAAGCCGTAAGAGCTCTGGGCGCTTGTCCTTCTTGGTGCCAGTAATGCCTTCGTCGTAATAGAGTCCAGCGAACTCCCAGTCATCACGGGATGTGATGTAATTTTCGTAGTGGGTTTTCTGTGCCTCAAGGCTTTCAAGCTGGGCATCGGAATCCGTAGAGACGCGGCAGTAGGCGGCTACCCTGATCTTCTTGAGTTTAACTTTCGAGCTCGCTGTTTCCGCGATTTTCGTAACTTTTTTCAAGGGAAGTCCCTCCTTTCCGTACGTCTATACATCACTCTAAAGCGACTACATATCAAGGGATTTTCGGCATTATTTCCGCGAACAAGGGAGAGAAAGTTTCCCGATTGATGGCGGTTAATTTGTTAAATTCAGCCACAGAAATGAGGCCGTCATCGAGCGTCTTCTTTGCGATTATCTGTGCTCTGCGGTAGTCCAGATCGCCCTGAATCCGCTCCTGCGTGAAATATCCAGATTGAACATTTGTGATTTCGTCTGTCATAACATATCCACCTCCAGTTTCCACTGGAGATGAACTGCCTTTTTGAGCGGAGGAAAATAAAAAAGCCTGCGGGCATTCCGAAGAACACTCGCAGGCTTAGCAGATTGGATATTCAGTTATTTCACTCTGATCTTCCAGCCGGTCAGAATAAGGTTGACGTTTTTGATGAGCGTCGGGTTGAGTTTCTGGATTGCAGAAACCGTAGTGCCGTATTTCTTAGCAATTCCGGAGAGGGTATCGCCGCTTTTTACGGTGTAGTAGACAGGAGTAGATTCCAGCTTTTTCACCAGAGCATTGACCTTTGCCTGCACGGCAGAATAATCATATCCGGCAGCGGTGAGGCGTTCTTTGCGGTCGGTTCCGTTTCCCCATTTGCCGTCCAGCACTTCCTGCGCCAGCTCATCCACGGTCTTTGCCGGAGTGACCGGAGCAGGAGTGGCAGGCTTGCTGTCAT
>FR880304.1:29609-81492 GCA_000435195.1 Clostridium sp. CAG:169
CATCAGACGCAGACTTTGTAAAGCCGTTGAAGCCGCTGCTCTGGATAATGGCAGGATAATCCACATAGGCGTAGTCCATATCCACATTACCACTGATGCCGTCAACAGAGCCCTTGGAAGAATACTGCCAGATGCCGTAGTCGCCCTTATAGGAACACTTGCTGGCATACTGCGCTACCCAGTGAGCGTAGGGCGTGAGCTTGGAGTCGTCCATGCGTTCTTTGAAGCCGGAAACAGCGGAGCCATAGATCCCGACGAAGTAACCGGCATCTTCCATAGTTTCACAGAAAGCAATGGTGGCCTCAGTGATTCCGGCTTTGGCAGAAGCGGGCTGTGCCTCGTTATCCATATAGACCGGATATTCCAGCTGCTTGCCCTTCAGGATTTGCAGGAAGCGCTCAGCGTCTGCTTTTCCGGCGGCAGCAGTCACGCAGTCCTTTCCGACATAGTAATAAGCACCGATTGGGATACCGGCAGCCTTCGCACCTTTGTAATTTGCTTCCCATTTGCTGTCCGTATAAAAACCGGCATCGGAGCCGCCAGCCTTGATGATGGCAAACTCGATACCGGCCTTTTTGACCTTATTCCAGTCAATGGTTCCCTGCCAATGACTGACGTCGATTCCTTTTCTCGTCATATTATTTTTCCTCCTCATCGTGACGGTCGTGGAGCTGCTCCAAGACCTCCTTTAATTTCTCCGGTACCGGCAGGCCGAGATGTGCTGCGTTCTCCGTCAGTGACAGGCCTTCATTGGACAGGTAGAAGAAGATGATCGCCGTGCGGAGCACTCCCGGATGGCCGAGTACCTGAACATCAATGACGTTTCCGATGCCTACCAGCAGGAAGATCAGCACCTTGCGGCAGATTCCCTTAAAGCCGACCTCGCTTGAGAGCTTTTTGTCTACGATGGCACACATGATGCCGGTAAGGTAGTCGCAGGTCACAAAGATCACCAGAGCAATCAAGAGTCCGTCACAGCCGCCAAGGAAATAGCCAAGCCAGCCTCCGACGGCGGCAAATACCAGTTGGATCGTGTTCCAGAATTCTTTCATGAGAAAATCCCTCCTTTATGCAAAATAAAAGCCGCCTGCATTTTGCAGACAGCCTCGTGAACTGTATCCGTGTATGAAGTTATATCTGTTTTGGCAGTGCCTCCCAGAGCCGCATATCCTCCTGTCCCAGCGACCACATGGCAAAGCCTCTCACTCCCCAGCGGTAGGCCGCTTCGTTTGCCCAGTAAACGAGCGAGTCCACATCCTGATAGTAGAGGATGGAAAAGCCGTCTGCGTCTCCGAGAAAGAGCCTTGCTATCCAAATGTCGATATCCTTTGGCGTGATGGTCACCGTATAATCGTTCCCACAGGTCAGGGCAAGCTCATGGGAGTGGTAGAATTCATAATCCAGCGAAATACTCTCGCTGCGTGTCGCATCCTCCTCGATATCCGAGGTCAACGTAAACACCTGAAATTCCGTATCCCACGTGGCGTTCGACCGGCTGATCCTGCCATACTGCGTAACTGTGCCGTCCGGGAAGGTAACATCAAAGCGTTCGTATGGCTCGTAAGTCCACGCATCGCCAAGGCGGAGCAGCTCGCAGACCGTCCGGTTATCTGATCGGTATCCGGCATAGCCTCCGGAAAAGCCGCTGACCGTAGCGGTGAAGCGAAGCGTATAGGAAGAACCGGAATAGACACGCACCTTGTTTCCACGGATACGCAACTCGACCGTGTACATGGATGGATCGGTACGCAGGTCTGCATTTGCCGTTCGCTCTATGGTCTGACTGTAGCTGCCAAGGAGCGTGCTGCCGTTATAAAGCTCCACAGCCTGAGAATCATAATTCAGGCAGCAGAACAGATCACCACAGAATACTCCGGCTTTGCCACTTCCTGTCACAGGAAAAGCCAGCCTTGCCCGCAGGTGAATATCGGAAAAACCATCGTATCGCCATGCGAGCTTTCCGGAGCCGTCAAGCTGGGAGTAAACGCGGCTTTCGGAATATTCATCCTCGCGCCATACAGTCCAAGAGCCTGAAAGCGTCGTCCAGTAGTTTGTTTGCAGCACACCGTAGTCCCGGAAATCCTCATACCAGATAAGGGCAGAGTCCGGCTTTCGCCTCAGCATTTCGCAGGTGAGCTTGAAAGCTCTGTCCGGCTGACACTCGTTGCCGTCCACGTCGATAAAGTGGCGTGGAGAGAGCGTAAAGGTCGCAGTGCCCGCAGAGGGAGCCTCCGAAAAGCTGCTGCAAACACGGTAGCCATAAAACTGTACGCCTTTTACATCCACGGATATCACGATGGTGTGCGTACCGGCAGATAGTGAAATGTTGCTGGCGAGCGTCGTCCAGAAGGTGCTTCTCCAATATGGCCACCAGAGCCTGCTTTCCGTAAAATGCGTCGTGTTGCCGTCAATCGAAACATAGATGCCGTTTTTATCCCAGAAGGGATAACAGAGGCGGATGGCGATGTCGTAAGTTCCGGCGCTTGATACGGAAAAGGTATATGTGGCAGAGCCAGCGTCACCGAGAGTGGCTACAGCGTTTTCAAAGGATACGATGCCGGAGTAGGAGCTTGTCGTTCCATCCGCATCCACATAAATGGTGCCGAACTCTGTGTGTTGCTCTTTGCTGTAAGCGGTCAGGTAATGCCGCCTGTTATAGGTTCCGTTCATCAAAGGATACTCATAGCTTGTGGCGTCCCTGCCTTCCATGAAGTCGTAGACCTGCGGAAGCGCCCAAGGCACCATATCATAATCATCCCAATATGCGAGGATCGGGATGAAGGGCTGTGGAGGAGCATCGTCTGTAAAGTTATATTTCCCGGTCATCCAGTTCTTTGCCGCATAGTAGGTGTTTGACGTGCCGCGATAGGTTTTACCGAGGTTTGCAGGAAGGTCATAAATCTGCCAGTTCCATCCGTATGCAGGAAGGCCGAAGAATATCTTCTCCGGATTCATGACTGTGACCGCATAGTCGTAAATGCCCTCCAGCCAGTCCCTTGGAGAGACGGCTCCGGGAGCAGAGCCTGCCCACGCCATGCCATAGCTCATGATGGCCGCCGTATCGCAGTAAGCATTGAGGTCGCCGTAAACGCACCAGTTTTCACCTCCGACCGAGCCGTTGATGGAATTCATACCCGGCAGGCAGATGTTTATGAGTTTGCTGTTATCATAGCCTTTTACTGTGTTATAGATATTCCGAAACATTGCCGTGGAGGCAGCGTGCGTGGAATACCCGTCGCCCTTCTCAAGGTCAATGTCGATGCCGTCGCACCACGGGTATTTTTCCATAATGCGGACGATCTCCGAAAGGAAGGTGTCCTGAGCACCGTCGGTGTTATCCCGGAGAGCTGCAAAGATACTGTTCGTGCCATCATTGGATATCGTCAGGAGCCATTTGATATGCGGCCATCTATTGATGTAGGTCAGCATATTGGAAATGGCCACGCCGCTTTCCGTAATGATACCGGTGCGCGATACCTTAAAAGAAAAGAGACCTACCTGCGAGAGGCGGTCTCCATATGCGGCAAGTGCCTGATACATTCTGGAATTGCCCATGAATGTCCAGACCATGCATTTGCGGCCTTTCAAATAATCATAGCTCATAGGGCATCACCTCCGTCCTGCATTTCCTGAAACTCAACATAGATGCGTGCAGACTTTTTATCTGCCACAGTAATCGGGTGCTTGCTGTCACCGGCAGCAGAGTATTGGAAAAAGCCGTCCTTGGATGTTGCAGAGCCGTTCTTCAGGCACTCCCTTGTAGAGGCAAAAAGGTCAAATTCATCACCGGCAGCAGCCGCTGCTTTGAAAGTTGCCTTATGAGCACCTTCACCCAGCGTAAGCGATATACACCCGGCAGCCATCGCCTGAATCGGATAGACCTTGTAGTCAAGACCGGCAGCAGTGGTACCGAGATTGAGGATGACGCAGGTAGCAGCGGAGCGGACGATACCGTTATAAAACCTCTTTCCGTCTGTAGCATCATCGCCATCGTATTTTTCCAGAAACATTTCGGTGTTGATGACAAAGCCTGTGACTTTATCGCCTTCCTGCAGCATCAAGTCGGTAAACCAGACCGAACCGGTGCAATCTATGACGGTGGGCTTTACCGTGATGTTTACGACGCGCTTATCCTGTTTTTTTGTAATTGTCTCTGTAAAGCGTGTAAACTCCGGCATTTATCCGTCCTCCGTCCATTGAATTTCTGATACATGGCCTACCCAGCCGGTGGCGATGGAGCCGCCCTGTAGGAGCATATCTGTTATATATACAGTTCCAGTGCAGTCGGTCACGCATACCCGGATGGTGATCTTTGTGACGCGGCCATACTGAGGAGAGACATCCTGTGCCACGTGTGTAAATGAAGCCATAGAAATCCCTCCTTCAGATCAGGTCTATAAATCGTGTTTCCGTTGTTCCGTCCTCGTATTCAAAGGTCACCTCAATGCCCACCTGTCCATTCGTACCTTTTGAGAGATTCTCAGAGGCAATCTGCGCCGAAAAGGTATAGCACTGCCGGTTGGCGGGCGTTATGGTCTGTGAAAGACTCTTTGTGGTATTCAGCGCACCTTCGCATTTGAAGGAAGCCGTGCCAGATACGCCATTATCTGCATCCACGGTAAATCCGGAGTTTTGCCAGTAGGTAAGACCGGAATCTGCTCTGGAATTACGTAGGTGATTAAACGGCACCAGATCCTTCATTTCCTGACTGTCTATCAGATCGGTAGACTCCAGCGTATCGGCTGCGCTATCCCAGCGTGAGGAGGAATCGCCCAGCTCCCGGAGGGTAGTGGAAAGCTCCAGCACCGCATTCCAAGGCTCCTGCAGGTTGTATTCCCTGCGGACGATTCTGGTCTTTACAGACAGGTTCAGGTCATCATCCTTCACCATGACCGTATCGCCCAGCGCCCATGTTTCATGTTCATAGCCGGTCAATACTGACAGATCCATCGCCTTTAGCACATAGGAGATACGCGGAGAGGCATAGTCTGCAAGTCGCATGTTGGCATATTCCAGCATCTGATATGGATTGGTGAAGTTCGAGCAATCCAGCGTAGCAATTCGTATTTCGGAAGTATAGGTCGTGTCCTGCACATATTCGTTGCCGCCATTGATCGAAGCAAAGGTCATGCCGTCCTTGCCATAGGCGTAAAGCCTTGTAATCAGGCTGGTCGTATCAATGACGCGTTGGATGGATTTCATATTTTTCTTGTAGCAGAACAGTACGCCGGAATCCTCACCGGAGAAGGTTAGGAGCTTCACGATCCTGTTTGCGTTATCAAAAATCAGGTCGCCGCCGTGAATGTTCTGTACTGCACGCAAAATTGCCAGCGCGTTTTTCTCAGAGCAAGTCCAAGTACGCTTTGTGGAGACATTAACTGTGCCCACATCCCAGTCGGTACCCTGCAGGGCATAAGCCATCGGCACATCAGCCGTGTCTGCGTTAAAGGTAATCTCGTCCTTTTTTACGGAGTAGGCAAGGTCATAGAATGCCGCTTCCGCATAGACCGTTGTGATGGCCTTGCCGCTTTCTTCCTTATCATCCGTAATCGTGCGGATACGATAGGTGTCGCTGACAATTCGCACGGTCTTTTCGTTATCGATATAGGCGCGTTTGCTGTCCTGAAACGGCAGTTTAAATTCCAGCTCATCCACGCCGTTGATCTCACTGGTCACAATGATGTCATAGGCGTTATCCAGCACAGCTTCCACATTCCCGTCTGAGTCCAGAATGACCGGTCTTGCATAGCCAAGTTTGGTATAGAGCGGCTTTGGATTATCGTATAGGCTGATAGATGTCAGCGTAGGCGTCCTTGCTGCATTTGTGGTAGAGAGCGTGACGCGGTATTTAATATATTTCTTTGAAGGAGATTCCAGCTCGCCGTTTGCACCGACAGCCTGCCACTCAGTCCAAGTGGAGAGGTCATCTGAGGTAGCTGTTTCCACAAGTGAGATAGAGGTCTCTCCCGGAGAGTAATCTGCCTTAACAGAAACTCTGCCGTTACCAGTCACGCCACAGTCCCTTGCTGCAGTAATGAGCTGTCCGCTTGACGGATAGACAGAGTCTGTAGCTCGAAGCGTAACGACATCCGGTGTCGTCAGAGCGTCCACATCACCGGTCAGATCTGCACCGTTTGCGGAGAGCGATTCCAGAAAATATTCTGCAAGGTCATCGGCAGTTAGATCAGAATCACAGTCGAGGAACCAATCATCAAAGCCGCCTGCATACCAGTAGGAGTCTGCGTGCATTCCCCAGATGAGGTCAGCCACACAGCTACGGTTCAGCTCTCCGGTAAAGGTCAGCACACTTGACTGCCAAATCGTGCCGGAGCTCTTATCGCCAAGGATGTATTGCGCTGTCTTGGCATTTGGCTTAATCACGCATGCGATAAAATACCAGTAGCCGTTTAGCAAAGAGAATGATGGCGTTACAGACGTATCGAGGATCAGAGAACCGGAGGAGTTATACAGCATAATCCTCGGTTTTCCTCTGATCAGCGACAGATAGAAAATCGGCTGCCCGGAACCGTAGCGGGTATTCAAGATCGGAGTATAGGTGTTGCCGACTGAATATGTCGTAGGCTTCATCCAGCCGCCGACCACGATGGTTTCACCGAGGCTTGAGAAGATGCTGCCGTCATTTTCTACTTTCAGATAGGTTTTCTCCGATGAAGGATTATTGATGTTCATCTGAAAATAGCGACCGAAATTGCCTGTTTTCATATCTGCGGTTGTTCCGCTCCAGTTATGAATATATGCCTTGCGATCCTTCCCGGAGGAATCCGCCAGATAATCATCTGCATCCGGTTCGGACTCGTTAAAGCGCCAGAGATCGTCTGGAGCCCATGTAGCCGGGAATTCACCGGTGAAGGCATCTTGGGTATTCAATATATTTTTAAGAGCCATGCGAATCACCTCCAGCGGCTTCGGGCTTGAATGTTCAGTTCCGTAAATGTTGTACTTGTACCGACTGCAGCAATCACGATGGTGTTATCTCCCGTATTTAAGACCGGGAAATTCAGCTCCGACAAAAGCGGGAGACCGTTTCGGAGGGTTTCTCCATTAGAATCAACTACTTTTGCCGTCATCAGATCGGAGTCAATAATCAATGTTTCTCCGGCGGCAAGCCGTCCAATGATCTGAAGCTCGCTGCCGTTTGTGGTTATGGAGATATACGAGTCCGTCCCGGAAGGAATTACACCCGTTAAGGAGTAGACCGGGTAGGACTCGATATTCCCAAGAGCGCGAGACGCGGTAAAGGTTCCGGTTTCCGCAAAATCAAAGGTCTCGTCTGATATGGCATAGCCATAAGGGTCTGGGCAGAAAAATTCCAGATCAAAGGTGCAGGAATTACGGACTGCCCGGTCAAAGGAGAATCCGGACGTAAGCCTTGCTTCATACACTCGTCCCGGTTCCTTGTCCAGAATGAGCTGGCAGAGGCCGTTGTCCGGATTCAGCCATTCGATAATATCGTCCTTTTTTGAAAGAAACTGTGCATCTGTACTTCCCGGAGGAATGAAGCAGGAAATCAGTATCTTTCGCTCGGATACCGTTTCTCCGAAATCAAATACGCCGTGCCGTCCGGGCATGGTGATCGTGTTGTTTCTAAGCTCCGGCATTCGGTATTCGTTTGTAATCCTTGTCGCAAGTCCCATAGATTGGGAGGTTGTTCCGTTAAATGAAAATCCCATGTTACACCAGTCCTTTCGCCCTGCGTCCGGCAGTCAGCAGAGTATTGAGCTGCTGAGAAATCTTCCGGATATCGTCGTCGCTTCTGACACTCATTTCCTCGATATTGATGAGAGGCTGGTCGCCTGAAACACTGAGAGTAGCACTGCTTACTGCATCCTGAATCATGGAGCGCAGAGAGCTCACACCGACCACAGCTTCATCACCGGCCTCACCGCCGCCAAGAAGCGTGCCGCCGCTCTGACCGAAGATGGTCGCATCCTTTAAGATCATGCCGCCGGACATCGCCTTCTTATACCAATCCACAGAAAAGTGTGGTATGGATGGCGGGTTCAGCGAAAAGCTGCCTGTGATGGAGAAATGCGGCAGCTTGATCTTCGGCAGGCTCCAGCTGAAATTGAATACGCTCTTTAGCTTGTTTACGATGCCGGATACCGTGCTCCAGATGGTATTGAACACATTCGAGATGGTACTCTTGATTCCATTTACGATATTGGACACCGTGCTCTTGATCGCATTGAAGCCGTTGCTGATGCCGGATTTCATGGTATTCACCACATTCATGACCGCGCTCTTTATGCCGTTCCAAACGGAAGTGACCACGCTCTTTACGGCATTGAAAATCGTAGAGGTCGTAGTCTTGATGGCATTCCATGCGGTGGTGATGACCGTCTTTATGGCATTCACGACAGTTTCAACAGCTGTTTTTATCGCGTTCCAAACAGTAGTAACCACGGTCTTTATCACGTTCAGGACGGTTTCGATGATCGTCTTATAGATATTGAAGTAAGTGGTCACTACAGTTTTGATTGCATTGAATATTGTTTCAAAAAAGCTTTTGATGCCATTCCAGATCGTTGAGATAACCGTCTTTATGGCATTCATCACGGTTTCGACCGTGCTTTTTATCGTATTCCAAGCTGTGGTAAGAAAACTGCTGATTGCATTTACCACAGTGGTGAAGGTGTTCTTTATTGCCTCCCAGACACTGACGAAGAAGTCCTTGATCGCCGTCCATACAGTAATGGCGATCTCCTTGACATTTTCCCAGAGGTTGATCCAGAATTCTCTGAAGCCCTCGCAGTTGTTCCACAGGTAGATAAATGCAGCTACCAGCAGACCGATGGCCGTAATGATCAGGCCTATCGGATTTGCCGCCATGACAGCATTCAGACCAGCCATCGCCGTCTTTACTCCGGCCATAGCAGTGGTAACAGTAGGAATAATCGTCATAATGGTACCAACAGCGGATATAACCTTACCGACGATTACAAGTACCGGCCCGATTGCAGCAGCCACGAGCGCAATTTTCACGATCATCTGCTGCATAGGCTCTCCGAGGTTGTTCCACCATTCGGCGAGGGATTTTAGCTTGTCAGAGAGCTCTTTAAGGACAGGAGCGAGAACTGACATCAGGGAGTTGCCGACCTCTGCACCGGTTTCCTTCAGAGAGTTCATGGTCATCTGGAACTGGTCAATCGGGTCGAGTGTCTCATTGAAGGTGTTCTCGACACTGCCTTCAAAATCTCCGAGGAAGCCGGAGAAATCCGACAGGTTGAGCTTTCCGGTCTGCACGGCATTATAAATGGAGGCACCGGCCTTACTTCCGAAAAGGTCATAGGCCGCCTGCAGCTTTTCTGCATCGTTGCCGCTTCCTTGCATGGTGGTGGAAAATTCCGCAAGCACCTGATCCAGCGTTTTACCGTCTGCCGTTGCATTCTTCATGGCTGTCTTTAAGCCCATCATGGCGGCAGATGTATCAAGACCTGACATTTCCACCATGCTCATAAAGCCAGCGGCCTGCTGGGCGGTGAGTCCCATTTCCTTCAACTGCGCGGCATTGGCGGAGAGGGCGTTTGCCAGTGTATCCATATCAATGCCGGTGGCCTGACCGGTGGCATTTAAAGCATCCAGAAGATTATCCGCCTCGGAAGCGTCCATGCCGAAGGCGTTCATGACGGAGGATACATTGTCGATAGATGTCGAAACATCGGTATCATTGAGCTGGGCAAACTTGATGAATTTTGCCGAGAGGTCATCCAGCGCCTGCCCGGTCAGGCCGAAACGGGTGTTGACCTCGCCGACAGCAGCACCGGCAGTTTCGAAGTCCGTCGGTATCTCCGTGGCGAGGTCTTTTACGATCTGGCACATATCCTCCAGCTCATCGCCGGTAGCACCAGTTTTCTGCGCAACGATGTCGAGGCCAGCATCCACCTCGTTAAAGGCAGCAATGGAGGCAGCACCGATGGCGACAATGGGAGCCGTTACATGCGTCGATAGGCTCGTGCCAACATCAGATATTTTCCCACCGACCTCCTGCAGTTTAGAGCCGGTCGCCCGGAGTGTTGCCGTGATAGAAGTATCTGTTTCCCGACACTGCTGTTCGAGGTTTTTGAGCTCGTTTTCGGTCTCTATGATCTCACGCTGCCATGCATCATATTGCTGCTGGGTGACGGTACCGTTTTTAAGTCCAGCATCCATCTGGTCTTGCACGGACTTCAGCTGTGTGAGCTTTTCCTTCGTTTCGGAGACTGCCTGTTGTAGGAGCTTCTGTTTCTGTTCGAGCAGCGCGGTATTTGTCGGGTCGAGCTTTAGGAGTTTGTTGACGTCCTTTAGTTGCGACTGAGTTGATTTGATTTCTTTGTTTACGCCGGAGAGTGCTTTGGAAAGGCCGGTCGTATCGCCGACGATTTCCACGGTTATGCCTTTAATTCTGTCAGCCATGCGATGACCTCCTTCCTGTTAAAATCGATCCATCTGCTCCTGTGTCGCGAGCGCAGGATAGTTGAAATCGTCGTTGCTCATTTCTGCATACATGTCATTGACAGTCCCGATAGTGAGCAGGTCGAGCTCCGAGATGGAAAGCCCGATCTGCACACACCGGAGTAAAAAGAGCGGGGTTGTCATTTCCCGCTCTGTCGGATGATGTTTTTTTTAGATTCCACCTGCTGTTCCACATTGATTCCCCACAGCTCGATGATCTGGGGCAGGATTTCATAGATGGAGAAGGTGTTGAACTGGTCGAGCCAGTCCTCCGGAGTATCCGGGACATCAGGATTCTGATGCTTTGCCATCAGCCAAGCGATGTTCTCAAAAAGCTCCAGACTGAAAGTGTCCAGATTGGAGCTTTCTGCGTTGCTTTCATCGATGCCTTTCTGCAGCTCGTTTAAATCCTTGTAAATATCTCTGTGGAACTTATTTCTGTAAAGGCGAGGAATGGCGGCTGAGGCGCGGAACTGCACCTCTTTGCCGTCAACCTCGATTGTTTTTGTTACTGCCATATCGCGCCTCCTTATTCACCGCTACTTACTGAAGCACTCGGCTCATATACAGAGCTGTACCAAGCGTCGTAAACAGCACTTGTAGTGTTCGTACCAGTTTTGACCTTCACAATGCCGGAAGGGAGCGGAGAAGCTGTGATGGAGAGCGTCTCAGTCTGCACCTCGGTAGAGTCCTCCTTGGTGCTGCCGGTGACGGAAGGACGGGTCGCGCTGCAGTAATAAATGCAGTGACGGATCTTTCTCTGGTCGCCGGAAAACTCAAAGAGTAGCGCAAAATGCTCCGGCTCTACATCCTTGTTCTCAACAATGACGCCGTTTGCATCCTCAGTCTCGTGCATGACATCCGTAAGAAAGCTCTCCGGGATCAGCGCCAGTTCAAAGTCGCCGGAATAGCCGTTGTTGTTTGAAACCATGTAATATACGGAGTCGTCCGCATAGAATGGATCATTATCTCCCTCAGCATCCAGCGAAAGGGATACGGCACCGGGCATTGCTACGGGTGTACCAAAGGTGACAGTGCCGTCAGCGGCAAGCGTAGCAATGGCGTAGTGGCAGTTTTTAAGGCCGAACTTGACCTTGTTACTCGTGTTAGGCATAGTTTTTAACCTCCTATGATCTGTGTTTGATATAAGACCTCGTACAACTTCTCTGACTCGATCCATACCTCAGATTTCTCGTAAGGCAGGTCGTGGGCGATTAAGGTGTCCTCGATCTGGGTTTCTGCTTCCGGGTCTTTAACGTCCGTGTATAATTCGATGTTCAGTTCATCAATTTTCTTGAACACCGTGTCATCCGCGAACATATTGTCAGAGCCCGGATAAAGAAAAACGAGGAAGGGTGGGTCTGGTGACTCGCCTTCGGCAAAATGGTCGTAGGCAAACGGCAGACCGGCTTCCTCTAACATGGTGATTACATCGTCGTATGTCATGATCCACCTCCCAGCTTCTGCTTGATGGTATTGACGAGCTTTTCGTTTCCGCGCTCCTCGGCTGAGGCGATATGAGGCTGTGCCGGAACACGTCCGCCGCCACGTTTCACATGCCCATGCTCCAGAAGGTGTGCTAGCTGATAGCGGTTCCTCGAATGCACTACAAGGTCAATGCTCTGTGAATCCTCGTGCATATTCTTGACCGACCAGCTTTTCTTGTATTTGCCGGTATCGACCGGAGCGCCTGCCTGAATATCCTTACGGACGGAAGCAGCAGTTTCTTTCACAGCGGCCTTCAGGTCATCTGTGGCGAGCTTTGAATATTTTTCGAGCTCCTCCATAATGGCTTCACCCATCTCGTTTATTGATACATTTCTACTCATGCGTTCTTCTCCAGCTTGCAGTTGAATTTCAGGCTGTTATGCTTATAGCCCATCGGATTCACATAGGTGATGTTGTAGGTGCGGCCTTCTGCGATGATCCGGTATTTTGTCGATTCCACATCCGCGAGCTCAGAGCAGTAGCGGCAGGTGAAGTCCAGCGATTCCTCCGGATTGATGACTACACCGGAAGATTCGGAACCGGAGCTCGTGCCGACAGTCGCCCAGCAGGAGAAATAATCTGCCCAGCCGGTTTTGTGGTTTCCGTATTTGTCGACGATGACCGTATTTTTCTGGAAAGTGACGCGCACCCTCATAGCTGCTATATTCATGAAAACGCTCCTTCCCGTATTGCAAAAAGAAGTGAGCGTAGTGTCATGGTAAGAGCATGGTGGTCGGCTTCCTCCCTGTGCTCAAAGAGATAGGCACAGGTATAGAGGATAGCGACCTTCATGGTTTCCCGGATTGCAGACAGCTCCGCTTCCGTATATTCATCAGAAGAAGCAGCATCGGAGTCGATCACTTCCCACTGATCATCCGTAAGTCTTGCAATATCAATACATAAGCGAATTGCGGAGGCCAAGAGGATACCGACCGTGGCATCCTCATCCGACGAATCTACGCGCAGATAGGCCTTCGCATCTTCAGTTGAAATCAAAGCCACGGTCGTTCACCTCCCCGCCTTAAGAACCGGAAGTTGCTTTCATGTCAAGAATCTTGATGCCTTCGGAAAGGATCAGCTTGCCGTCAACACGCTCCGTGCAGGTAAAGCCGACCTGACCGTTGGTAGCGTAGAGCTCGTTGAGGCACTTGATCGTGCGACCGGCTCTATCAGCGATCCAGTAGCAGGAGAAGTCGCCGAATGCGATGGCTCTTGCACCTGCGGCCATTGTAGGTACCTTCGGAGAGGTGTAGAGTGGATAGCCAAGCAGTCTATCAGGCTCTCCGGCAGTAAGAGCAGGCTGCCATACATAGACGCCGTTCAGATCCTTGAGCTTTCTGATAGCTGCGACAGTGGCATCATTCATGAGGAACTTCGCCTTGCTGCGATACGGTGCCTTGAGAGAGTACACAAGGCTGATCAGCTCATCGGCAGTAATTGCCGTAGCGGAAGCTGCGGTTACGCCGGAAGGAGCACCACCAGCGGCAGAAGGAATGAACAGGCCAGTAGGTCTGTCGATAGCCGTCTGGCCGGTCTGCACAGCACCGTTGATGAAGGCATCTTCTTCAGCTTCACCGAAGGCGCGACCGAATTCCTCAGAGATGTAGCCTTCGATATCAAAGAAGCTGTCGGAAAGCAGCTCGTCGGACACCTTGATGAGGTCAGTCAGCTTAAAAGCGTCAATGCTGGTCTGCGCGAAGGTCGGATTGCTCTCGGTGTAGGCACCGTTCTCGGCAGTCCACGCCGCCTGCGTGTGACCATTTGCCACAGGGATCTTGCGCTCGTTCTGTGTGGTAATGACCTTGCAGCCGATAGTACGCATGATATTGTTTTCGTTGAGCGCCTGAACAAGGGTGTGCTCGAATTCAATCGGAACAAGGTATCCGCCGTTTGCATCGGTTCCTTCCTCAAGTACATCGCGGATTGCGGGATTGCCGGGATGACGGATGTTGTCCCAGAAGGCCTTTTTATAGGCAGCAGAAGCTCTGCCGGGCTTATCTTCCGGTTCATCCTTTACACCGGGCTTTCCGGTGAGCGGAGTAGAAGTCGGTGCGCTCATCATCTTGTCGATCTGTTCCTGACGCTGTAGGCGCTCGATATCCTTGGTGAGGTCGGTGACTTCCTTTTCCATCTTGTCGTAGGTTGCGGCATCCTCCGCAGAAACCATGCCGCCGTTCTGAGAGTGGCTATTAAGAAACGCCTTAGCGGCCTCCCATGCCTTCGCTCTCTTGTCCATGAGTTCCATAATCTGAGTCATAATAAAAATCCTCCTTTAATGTGCGAGAAGCGAAAGGCGCTTCTCAAGATCGGTTACTGGTACCATGTGTTTATTTGCTTCCGGCTTCTTCTTGGGAATCAGTCGGGAAAGCAGCGAATCGGTGACGGCTTTGCGTGAGAAAAGCATCTCCGCGTCAGCCGTATCCTTCGGGACAGATTTTTCTCCATCCCTGAACAGAATCTCGTCAGCAAAGCCAAGCTTCACGGCTTCCTTGGCGTTCATCCATGTCTCGGCATCCATGAGCTGTGAAATCTTGTGACGGGAGAGCCCGGACTTGATTTCGTAGGCATTCATAATGGATTCCTTGACTTCGTTTAACATGTCGATGGCCTTCTGCATTTCCTCGGTATCACCGATGGCGATGGTCGCAGGGTTGTGTACCATCATCATGGCCACGGGACTCATGCAGACCTTTGTTCCGGCCATAGCGATAACCGATGCCGCCGAAGCAGCAAGAGCATCAATTTTGACCGTCACATCATGTGGGTAATCCATCAGCATGTTGTAGATCTGCGCAGCAGCAAAAACATCACCGCCCGGAGAGTTGATCCAGAGGGTGATGTTTCCATCGCCTGCATGCAGTTCATCACTAAATAGCTTGGGTGTTACTTCGTCGCCGAACCATGTCTCATCGGAGATTTCCCCGTCGAGGTAGAGCGTTCGGTCGGAGCCAAAGCTGTCCGGCTCCTCGTTTCGCACCCAGTTCCAAAACTTTCTGGTCATAGTGCCTCCTTCTTTCTGAACCGGGTGCGCCCGTTTTCGGGTTCCGGTTCGGTTTGTGTTTCCTTCGTTTCATCAGCTTCCTCCTGCGTCTGTGCTGAGGCCGCAAAAATACCCGCGTCCTTGAGCTTGGTCATATTGCCATTGATCAGGTACAGGTCGCCGCCTTCCTCCTCCGGAATACGGTCGAGGTTTTCAAGCTCCCTGATATCGTTAGCGGACATCCAGCCATTTTGGCGTCCGACCGCATAGCCGTTCATGCGGCTCTGGTAGTCGCCTCTGAGCAGACCGTCCACGTTGAATTTGAAGAAGTAGTTTTTCTTTTCATCCGGAGAGAGCAGGGCTCTCTGCATGGACTGTTCCCAGCGACATACCCACGGGTCGAGCGTGTATTTCACAAATTCCAGCGACTGTTGCTCGATATTTGAGAAACTCGATTTCTCAAGATCGCCGATCATGTGAGGCGGGATGCGGAAGATACGTGCGATTTCATTGATCTGGAACTTACGTGTTTCCAAAAACTGCGCCTGTTCCGGTGAGATGGAGATAGGCGTATATTTCATGCCTTCCTCCAGCACAGCCACCTTGTTTGCATTAGAGCTGCCGCCGAAAGCAGAGTTCCAGCTTTCTCTTACACGCTCCGGATCTTTTACCACACCGGGATGTTCCAAGATACCGCCGGGAGTCGCGCCGTTTGCAAAAAACTTAGCGCCGTATTCTTCGCAGGCTATTGCCATGCCGATGGCATTCTTAGCCATAGCAATCGGGCTGTAGCCCACAAGGCCGTCAAAGCCAAGGCCGGGAACATGCAGTACGTCGGACGGCTGGAGCCTTACGCGGCTGCCGTTCATCGTGTGCGCCTCATCCTGTGATGTTTGGTATTCGTAATAAAGCTCTCCGTTTTCATCACGGTTGACCGTCATACGATTTGGCATCAAAGGATAGAGCGCGACCACTTCACCTTTGCCGTTCCGAATGATCTGCGCGTAGGCATTTCCCCACAGGAGTAGGTGCGTCATCAATGTTTCCCGGAATACAAAGGATGTCATTTCCGGATTTGGCTCATCGTGAAGCAGGAAATAGAGCGGATGATTTATCGCTTTTTCCTTGCTGCCGCCTTCGCCGTATCGATAGAGGTGAATCGGCAGTCCTGCAATCGCCTCGGACAGAATCCTCACGCAGGAGTAGACCGCCGTCATCTGCATGGCGGAGCGCTCCGTTACAGCCTTGCCGGAGGTCGTGCCGCCGAAGAAGAAGCGGTAGGAGCTTCCGGTTGTTGAATTGGTAGGCTTATCTCTTGAACGAAACAGTCCTGAAAATATGCTCATATTGATCACCTGCCTTTCAGATAAATAAAATGCCTCTGTCGTCATAGACAGAAGCACCGTTGTCATTGCCGCAGCGGATCGCACGGTCAAGCGCCATGATGGTGGCGATAGCACCGTCGATCTTCTCTGTAGATTTTTCCTTGTCAGCCTTGATATTTCCGGCTGGGTCAGTACGGATGAAGATGTTATCCATATTCCAGCGAAGCACCGGGTGGCCGCCGTGAGCGAGCTTTTGCTCAAGTGTCAGCTTCATGAGTTCCTTTGTGGGCGGGCTCATATCCTTAAAGCCCTGTCCGAAGGGCACGACAGTAAAGCCCATGTTCTCCAAGTTCTGAACCATCTGGACTGCTCCCCAGCGGTCGAATGCGATCTCGCGGATATTGAAGCGCTCGCCGAGATGCTCGATGAATTTCTCGATATAGCCATAATGGATGACATTGCCCTCGGTGGTCTGCAGCATGCCTTCCTTTTCCCAACTGTCGTAGGGCACATGATCGCGCCTCACGCGAAGTTCCAGCGTATTCTCTGGCACCCAGAAGTATGGGAGGATCACATACTTGTCGTCTTCATCCCGTGGCGGGAACACCAGCACAAAGGAAGTAATATCCGTAGTGGAGGACAGGTCAAGACCGCCATAGCAGACACGGCCTTCGAGGTCGTCCTCATTGACCGGAAAGGCGCAGGCGTCCCATTTATCCATTGGCATCCAGCGGACAGCCTGCTTTACCCATTGATTAAGGCGCAGCTGCCTGAAGGAATTCTCTTCACCGGGGTTTTGCTTTGCCGATTCGCAGGCCGCTTCCACTTTGTCAATGCCGACCGTGATACCGAGAGAGGGGTTCGCCTTTTTCCACACCTCCGGATCAGTCCAGTCCTCGTCAGGTTCCGCACCGTAAATGACCGGATAGAAGGTTGGATCGACCTTCCTGCCGTCGAGGATGTCCTGCGCTTTCTGGTGGACTTCATAGCAGATGGTGTTTGTATCATTTCCGGCTGTGGTAATCAGGAAATACAGCGGCTGCATTCTGGCATCGCCGGAGCCCTTTGTCATTACATCAAAGAGTTTCCGATTCGGTTGGGTGTGAAGCTCATCGAATACCACACCGTGGATGTTAAAGCCGTGCTTACTGTAGGCCTCAGCGGAGAGAACCTGATAGAAGCTGTTGGTAGGCTCATAGATGATCCGTTTCTGGGAGGCCAGTATTTTGACGCGACGATTAAGTGCCAGACACATCCTCACCATATCCGCAGCAACATCAAAAACGATGGTGGCCTGCTGTCTATCGGCAGCGCAGCCGTAGACTTCGGCGCGTTCCTCACCGTCACCGCAGCAAAGGAGCAGGGCGACAGCAGCGGCCAGCTCTGACTTTCCCATTTTCTTAGGAATTTCGATATAGGCCGTATTGAACTGACGGTAACCATTCGGCTTCAGGACACCGAACAGGTCGCGGATGATCCTTTCCTGCCAGTCGATGAGCTCGAAGGGTTTTCCTGCCCACGTGCCTTTGGTGTGGGTGAGCTGCTCGATGAACATCACAGCGAAGTCCGCCATCTGCTTGCTGTAGTGAGAAGTCTCTGCCATGAAGCGGGTCGGCTTATAGTTTTTCAGTTTTCGCATTGGCACGGTGGCCGCCTCCTTTCAGAGCAAAATAAAAGACCGCCATAGCGATCTGGTATCAGTACGAGAGAAAGAGCCTTCTGGCTCAGTCTCCCGGAATATTCATATTCAGGGTTTAATGCTTAGTTGTGGTTCTCCAGCAGGATGCAAAGCGCCATCTCTGCTTCCTTACAGGTGGGATGAATGTCCCAGCCTCTGTCGTAGTTGCAAACGGTCTCGCCGTCAATCTTGATCATGAGCTTGCTGATCCTGCCGCCATTGATGCCGTAAGTTTCGCTTGGCTCATCGTAGTGCTTTACCCAGTAGTGGTACTTGGTATATTTTTCCTTGTCCTTGGCATCCGGGATGCCGATCACTCCTTCGCTCCACATTTTCCTTACGCCTCCTTTACCGTCATCTTGAAGGCCGGGATGAGGGCGTGCTCGTCGCTTCCGAAGTGGGTGTAGCGCTCCTTGACCTTTACAATTCCGTCCAGCGTGCAGCCGAGCTCCTCAAACTTTGCAATGGTCTCGATGAGGCTTGAGAAGGTGGAGCTGATGGTGAATTCCTTTACTCCGAGCTTCCGGCAATCTTCGAGGATCGCTTCGATGTCGTAATCCCAGATGACTTCGGCGAAGTTCGGCAGGTCGTTTCCGGCTTCCTTGCTGTAAAGGTAGGCCTGTCCCAGCGTCCAATGGCATCCGATCTCTTCCCAGCGCATTCCGGGTTTCGCGTTTTCTATGGCTTCGATTGTGTACTTCATGGTGGTTCCTCCTTGTGGTTGTTTTCCCTTTTGGTATGTACATATATCACTCTGAACGCCTGTAATAGCAAGCTATTTATCGAAATATATGTGACAATCCTGCAGGTAGTTTTGAGGCCTAAATTGTGTAGTTTATGCCTCGCCGGTCAGAATGAAATTCACGTATTCTTTCCGGTGATCCTCAAGGTATAAAACCAGCTCGTAGAAGTCTCTCTCATAGGCCAGACGCTGTACCGTGTTCACATCGAACATATTGGTAAGACCAGTGTCCCGGATAGCAAGGATCTGCTCCTTTACCTTTTTATCCATATCAGTCCACCACCTTCCGCACACGGTCGATGCCGTAGATGACATTCAGGCCGGAGCCGTTGTCCCAGTTCACCATGAGGCTGCCGGTATCGTCGACTCCTGTAACGGTTCCCTTGGTGCCGATAGGCGGAGCCTGCACATCGTCCATCTGGAGAAGCTCCACGCGGGTGCCTGCCGGGTAGCGGGAGCGGAGCGCTTCAAGCTGCTCTTTCGTGATCATTCGCATGCTGCCACCTCCTTTTCCGGTGCGCCGTTCTTCCAGCTGGAGTTGCCAGAGAGATTCTTAAGGAGAATCTTGCGCTCTGCTTTATACTCGTTTCCGATGAAGCCAAGTCGCAGGAGGAAGCAGCGGAATGCGTACTTCTCGTTGTCAACTTCCTTCTCGGTGGCGCTGATGCGCTTCAAATCCCGGCTCATCTTGCCAAGGGATGCAATGAAGTGGGTGTAGGCCTTGACCTCGTCCGGCTCCGGCATCTCAGTAAACCAAGGGAAGCTGACTGTATCCTCTGTGACCTCGATGCCAAGGTCGTCAATGCCGAGTGCCTTTTTGATGAGGCTTTCCTTGGCTGTGAGGAGGTTGGTGAGGTTTCCGACCGCCACCTTGTCGAGCGGGAGGCTGACTGTAAGGCCGGTGGCTTCATCGTCGCTTTCGACCTCTTCGGTATCCTCCGGTGTGAAGCCATCCGCGATCAGGCTGTGGATGATGCGCTCCAGCTTGTCTGCGTCCTCGCAGGTTACGCTGCCTTCCTTGTCGACCGTGATGTCGCCGATCTCGTAAGCGCAGGTTGGCATACGCATGTAGATCGCCTTGTCGCCGGTGAGGTTTTCGATGGCTGCGACCAATGCTTTTCTGTCGTTTCCGGTTACGTTGTAATTTGCTTTCATGAGTGTGTTCCTCCTTTGAAAATGTGGTTGTTGCTGTGCCTTTCGGCATGTATATACATCACTCTGAAAGCCTTATTTATCAAGCGATTTTCGACATTTTCTGAGGTAGAAAATCGCCGAAGAATCCGGGCAGAAATTGTGTATTATACACCCGCCGTCGGAGAGGTCTCGACTTCCTTTGCCAGAGCGGAATAGAAGAGCTTTTCGCCGTTCCTTATTACATACACATTTTCCCCATCGCCGGTATCCTCCACGTAACGGCGAAGGATGACAGAGGCGTATTTCGGATCGAGTTCCATCATGTAGCAGATGCGGTTTAACTGCTCACAGGCCATCAGTGTGGAACCGGAGCCGCCGAAGGTATCAATAACTACAGAATTTTCCTGAGAGGAGTTCTGGATGGGATAGCCCAGAAGATCAAGCGGCTTGCTGGTCGGGTGATCCTTATTGCGCTTTGGCTTATCGTAGTTCCAGATGGTGGTCTGCTTGCGGTCGGAATACCACGGGTGCTTGCCGTTTTGCAAAAAGCCGTAGAGCACAGGCTCATGTTGCCATTGATAATCGGAGCGACCGAGCACGAGGCTGTTCTTTACCCAGATACACACACCGGCGAGGTGGAAGCCTGCGTCAATGAATGCCTTTCGGGATGTGAGTCCTTCGGTATCCGCATGGAAGCAGTAAGCGGCTCCGCCTTTTTCGAGGTGGTCAGCCATGTTCTTAAAAGCTGCCAGCAGGAACTTGTAAAATTCCTCGCCCTTGAGAGAGTCGTTCTGGATCGTAAGGCCGTCCGAGGCTTTAAAGGATACGCCGTAGGGCGGATCAGTCAGGACGAGGTTTGCTTTCTTGCCGCCCATGAGTTTTTCCACATCTTCCGGCGAGGTGGCGTCGCCACACATAACACGATGCCTACCGACCGTCCATATGTCGCCGTGCTCCACGAAGGAGGTCTTCTCAAGGGCAGCAGTGAGGTCAAAGTCATCATCGGCAATGTCCTTCTCATTCCCGGTGCCGAGCAGCTTATCCAGTTCACCGGCATCAAAGCCGAGGAGAGATAGGTCAAAGGACTGATCCTGCAGGTCAGATAATTCGACCGACAGCATTTCCTCATCCCAGCCTGCGTTAAGCGCCAGCTGATTGTCCGCAAGGATATATGCACGCTTTTGTGCTTCCGTCAGGTTCTCGGCAAAAACGCAGGGCACGGTTTCATATCCTTCCTCGCGGGCAGCCGTAATGCGACCGTGGCCGACGAGGATGTTATAATCTGCGTCAATGACCGCCGGACTCACAAAGCCGAACTCCCTGAGAGAAGCCCGGAGCTGTGCGATCTGCTCCTTGCTATGTGTCCGGGCATTCCGGGCATAAGGCACCAGTTTATCAATAGGTACCTGTTCCAATTTCTGTGTGTTCATTTACATATTCCTCCTGCTTCGAAGCAGCTGCTCCATCACGCTGTCCTGCGGGCTGCCCTCAAAGGGCTCGGTGCAGTTTTGCTTCACAATGTCATAAATCTCGTACCAGAGCAGGTTGGCCTGCTTCTGAAAGTTCATTAAAAGTTGTGTGAATGGGCTCGCAATGGCAGCGCCGGTGGTCGGGTGCTTTCCGAGCATGCCGTATTTGCTGACCGCTTCGGAGCACTGAATGTACCGGGCAAAGGCCTCAGAGTAGCTTTCGAGCAGGCGCTTGTTTACCAGCCTCTCGCAGCCACGTTCCTTGAGCCACAGCCATGTTTCCTTATAGATTTCATCTGCGCCGAGGGGCTTGCCGTCCTTCTGCAGAGCAGAGAGGTAATCGTCCGGACTTGGCATATCCATGCCTTCCAGCTCTACGCCGTCACCGATGTCGTCAACATCGAAGTCGGTCATGTCTTCTGTGAAGTCCGGCAGCTCCATACGCTTTGCAGGTGCGCCTTTCATAATTTTGTCGGCGAGGGCGTCCGGCTTGGAGCCAGCTTTGACACGCCGCCCGCCGCGATAGGTTCCGTCTTTCGCCATGTCGATCACTTCCATTTCTGTGGTGCAGGGTTTAATACCCTGTTTGAATTGCAATTTTTGCGTAAAAGACCCCGCGCCGTTTTCCGGGGAAAAGGGTCGTAGAGATTTTGACCGCCCTACCGGTCGCCGCGCTCGTGGTGAATCTTCTCGTGACACGAACGGCAAAGACTCATAAGGTTGGACTCGTCATTCGAGCCTCCCTCAGCAAGCGGCACGATGTGGTGGACTTCCTCAACCGCGACGTAGCGTCCTTCCTTTAAGCACTGCTCACAAAGCGGGTGCTTATGAACGTAGCGGTCACGGATTCGTTTCCATGCTCTGCCGTAGCGTTTGCCGGGAGAGTAGCCGCGCTGGAACTTCTCGTAGTGCTGTTCCATGACCTTGGCGTGCTCCTCACAATAAACACCGTCCGTTAGGTGTGGGCAGCCGGGATAGCGGCACGGTCGTTGTGGTTTTCTTGGCATAAGCCGTGCCTCCTTTCAGGGCATAAAGAAAGCCCTGCAGGATGTTCCCGCAAGGCTTGTGTGCTGCGCGTGCAGCTGTTTCTTTATTCTTTTCGCTGATTATATACTATCATAAAGGGCGGGTGGACATCTTAGGACAAAGCAGGACATTTCGGGCGCATTTCAAATGATAATCGGATCATCCGGAAGCGTCACATGAAGGAGCGCCTTACCGTGCCAGCGACGAATGGTGCGGGCATCTGCACAGAGCTCCATCCCGATCTGCTCCCATGTATAGTTATGGATGTAGCGGTACTTGAGTACCATGCGCTCATCGGTATCAGGGACTGCCTCAATGACCTCCCGTATCTGTTTCTTAAGGTCTGATAGCATTTCCAGCTCACCGGCGATTTTCTTTTCCAGTGTCCACAGCTTCTCAAGCGTCCGGACAAATGGTGCTTCGGTATTACGCGATGTCTGCACGCGGCCTTTATCATATTGGATAGCCGACACGCTGCCTGCCATCTCACGCAGGTTTTGTGCTTCCATCGTGTCGGACTTGATTCTCTGATCAAGGCGGTAGGCCTGATGGAGATATTCTTTTACTGTCATAAGGACTTCGCCTCCTCTCGTAGTTTTTGTATGAGATACTCGCCGTCCACACTCGTTAAGGCCTTGTACCAGCCGGAGCGGAAGAACCGTTCACACTCCATTGCATCCGACATAGCAGCTTGATTACCGGGCTTCTTTTTCAGGCGCTTCAGGGCATCCCGGTAATCCTTCACTGCCTGCAGCACGATGGCATTGGCGAGATTTTCATAAGGATCGGTCATCACACCACCTCAAGATCAGCCTTGACCGCGTCAATCAGTGCGGTCTGCGTCATTTCTTTCTTGGATAGCGCCTTTACGATCCTTTCGTCGATGGTGCCCTTGGTAATAATGTGCTGGATCACCACAGTGCCGGATTCTTGACCTTGCCGCCAGAGACGGGCGTTGGTCTGCTGATATAATTCCAGAGACCATGTAAGGCCGAACCACACAAGGGTGGAGCCTCCGGCCTGAAGGTTCAAACCGTGACCGGCAGAGGCCGGATGGATGACTGCTACAGGAATCTTTCCCGCATTCCAGTCAGCAATATCGCGGCTGGTCTTGATCTCCCGAACATTGAAGCGGTTCTTGATGCGGCTTAGGTCATGTCGGAACCAGTAGGCCACAAGAAGCGGTTTTTCATTGGCGGCCTCGATAATATCCTCCAAAGCGTCCAGCTTCCTATCGTGGAGCTCGATGACCTCACCGGTATCGGCATAAATGGCACCATTTGCGAGCTGTGAGAGCTTGCCCGTAAGCGATGCGGCATTGGCAGCAGTCACTTCACCATCGGGGAGCTGCAATATGAGCTCCTGTTTCAAATCTTCATAACGGCTGCGCTCAGAGTCAGAAAGCTGCACTTCGTATTCCGTTGAAACCAGCTCCGGCATCTTCAGATGGTCGGTAGATTTCATGGAAATCGTGATATCCGAGATCCTCCGATAGATGGCATCCTCCGCATAGGACAACGGCTTATAGGAGTAGATGATCTCGCCGTTTCTCTTGTCCGGCATGAAGTAATTTGTCCGGTACTGCGTGATAAAGCGTCCGAGGCGCTCGCCCATATCCAGCACTTTAAACTCCGCCCACAGATCCATGAGTCCGTTGGAGGAAGGAGTGCCGGTCAGGCCGATAATCCGGTGAATCCGTGGCCGTACCTTCATCAGAGACTTGAAACGCTTGAATTTATGATTTTTGAAGGACGACAGCTCATCGATAATCACCATATCGAAGTCAAAGGGAGAGCCGGACTCATCAATGAGCCACTGCAGGTTCTCACGGTTGATGATCGTGATATCTGCTTGCTGTATGAGGGCGGCTTTTCGCTCCTTCGGTGTCCCGACTGCGACCGCATAGGTAAGACCGTCAAGGTGCTCCCATTTTTTTATTTCCGCTGGCCAAGTATCGCGGGCGACTCTTAAGGGAGCTACCACTAAAACGCGATGCACTTCGAAGCTGTCAAATAACAGGTCATTTACTGCCGTCAGGCTGATGATCGTCTTGCCAAGTCCCATATCTAAAAGGACTGCAGCCACGGGATGCTTTTCGATGTAGCGGATGGCATAGTCCTGATAATTATGTGGATTGAAGTTCATTGATCATCCCTCCAATCTGCTCCGGATCGTCAATGACATATACCCGGTAGCCAAGTTCCCGCAGCAGCCTGTGGCGCGAGAGCTGGAGTGGGCGTGGCTTTTTGCCGGGTGCCTTCAGCTCCACGAAGCCGATATGGCCGTCAGGGAGTAAGATCAGGCGGTCGGGCATTCCTGCGAAAGAGGGACACACCAGCTTAAGTGCTATGCCGCCGTTCTTTTTCACCGCCATAGTTAACTTGTTTTCTATCTGTTTTTCTATCATTGCAAACCTCCGTCAGGCGTTAATTTCAGGGGATGTACAAGGTGTATCAATGGTATTTACCAAACTTTTTCTTAGAGCTATTTTTTTAGGCCTAAGAGAGTTTTTATATAAAACCTTGATACACCTTGTCATAGTCCCAGATTACTGCAGAAAATCTTCCTCTGCGCCGTTGTCATCATGAATCTTTAAGCCCTTAAAATAGCGCTTCCGATTCAGTGTCAGCCGCTCGAATCCGGCTTTCTCCAGCGCAAAGTAAAAATCTGCCGTGCTGCGCACATACTCATTGCAGTCCAGTGAGTAGTTGCGGTATGCCTGATAAAGTGCCGAGGAGCTTTCCTTAAAGGACTCATCTACATCGCACTTCTCATCCAGAAAATGTCCGAACCAGTCGTTCTGGCTGCGATATTCATCGATGGCCTTTGTTACGCAGTCCGGAACCGGAATCTGGTAGTCCAGCGCGATGACCTTTTTAGCACCTTCGATGATCCATGCCAGAATGCTTTCACCGGCATTTTCATACAGGTACTCACCGTAATTTTTGATGTCGGCCTTGCCCTCGATCTTGGCGTTGAACGGGATCACGATAAGCCTGCGCCAGATACCGTCATCGGAAGCGGAGACGCGAGGCAGGTGGTTCGTATACAGCACCAGCGTATGGCAGGGCTTGAAGGAAAACGGGTCTTTATACTTTTTCTCCGCAAACACATCGTCCGTAGAGCAGAGCTGCTTGACGGTGGAGTCGTTGAGCCTTGCGCCTTCCTGCATTTCCGCAGCGATCAGCAGGCGTTTACCTTTGACCTCAGCCATTTCTGGCTTGATGTTCCTGCGGCAGCCGACAGTCAAGGTGTCTGCGGATATATTTCCGCTGTAGAGTCCCAGTACGCGAGAGATGGCGTTCCAGAAGGTGGATTTGCCGTTGCGTCCATCGCCGTATGCGATGATGAGCGCCTCCACAAAAACTTTCCCGATAGCAGCAAGGCACAGATCATCTGTACATAGTCGATAAGCTGCTGATCCTTCTGAAAAATCAGATCCAGATTATCCTGCCAGAGCTGCGCTCCTTTACTGCCGGGTGACACGGACGTGATTTTCGTAATAAAGTCATCTGCAGAATGTTCGCGGGCACCGGCCATACCTTTGCGAAGGTCGTAGGTCGCTTCCGGTGTGCAGAGCAGGAAGCAGTCTGCGTCCAAGTCTCTCGGCGAGATTTCCAGCATCAGGTGTGTCTCTTTGAGGGTAGATGTAATGTTTTTGGAGTCGCGTCTACGGACGGCAAAGCTCTGGTAGGCCTTGGCGGCAAGGAACTCCTGATAGGCCTCCATCTGCTCGTCGCTCATCAGCTGTTCAGCTTTGGCCTTGGATGTGTTATCAAGGATTTCCTGCGCACCACAGTTTTTGAGCTTCTGCAGAGCCTCCATCATATTTCGATTGGCTTCTGCGAGCTGCCTGCGGGTAAGTTCATGAGCGACGGCCTGTGCGCCGGGCTCTGTTTCCTGCCAGTAGTGATCGCTGTATCGGATAAAGTGGGTGGCCGGTGAGTAGCGCAGCTCGTTTGCAAAATACTTTGAGAGCACCTCGGCCTGCCCGACGTCGGAAAAGTCCTCCGGCTTATAGCTGTTCTCGTCGTTATAGACTTCCGGAGGGACATATCCGTCCTCACGGCTGATCTTGGAATAAAAGCGCTGGGCGCTGTGCCAGATTGTATTAAGCTCGCTGCTATCCAGAGGCGGTACGCAGGTTGCGGCCTTTTCCAGAAAACTTTGGTAGGCTTTTTCCGTATCGCCGTATTTCTTAATGACGATACCGGCAAAGCGGGACATGGTAGCATTACGGCTTCCTTCCGGGATCACGATATCTTTCTCGTGGCCGCCGGGCAGGTCTGCATCGAACTCGTCGTCATTAAAAAATTCCGTGAGGTTCATGCGACCGGGATAGAGCTCCACATTCGGCTCCTGTGTTCCGAAGAAGAAACGAGTAGCATCCAATGCCTTCGTATCGAAATACGGAAATATGGAATTGACCAGCTTCTTCATATCGCTATAGAGGGCAGCATCCGTTACTCGGTCGATTGGAAAGAGCACATGGAACTTTGGCCTTGCCGGTTTGCCGTTTTTCTCGCGTTGATTAAAGCGGCTGTAATGGATGGCGAGGCTCACTCCCGGAAATGCCTCCAGCACGTCTGCCGGTGTGATCCAGTCTTTCGGATCTTCTGAATGGTCATTATCACAGTCCACGGGAAGACAGTCAGCGGAGAGAAAGTTGTCACTGTTGCGGTAGTGGTTTTTGTACTCCGCGCACACATAGTCGTGACCGACTGCGTCTCTCATGCTGTCCGTATTCATGACAACGGTTTTATGCGGATAGGAGCAGTTTCCGGGATTGCCGATAAAATCGGCGCTAAACAGGGTAAACATCAGTCGTACACCTCCTCCGATTCTTCTTCCAGCACCTTCGTGATAAATTTCAGGGCGCGGATCATAGTTTCCAGTTCGCAGTCACCGCCGAGGGTAACTTCAAAACCGTTGCAGCCGAATCTGTCCATGAAAGGTGTGACATGGATATCTGTGCTGGCTTCATCGGAAATGCGGAAATAGGTGCGTCCGCCGTGGCCGGTGTCGCCACCTTTGTAACCGGTTGTTCCGGCTTCGACCTGCAGGATATTGGCACTTACCACATCGCGGGTGTAGGTAGTGATCTCAGTGCCATCAAAAAGCTCTCTGCGACTTTCTTTAATTTCATACATAGCGTTAAACCTCCTGACATTCTTCTGTGAAATAGCGCAAGTGATAGCCTTTCCACTTGGCGCGTTTGATTTCTGCTTCCATACCGGATGAGATGCGGCTGCCGAATACCCAGACCTCAGCGCACTTGCTCATGAAGGCATTTCCGAAGAAAAGACCAAGCTCACGTTCTTCTGGATTGTCATCATCAAGGAACTGCGGAAATAGCAGGTGCGGTGCGATAGGGATATATCCCTTGTCCACGGCAAAACGGCTGTAGCGTCTGGCATTGGCCACATTTGTCTCCACATCTCCAGAAAACGGAGAGCAGATGTAGACGATAGGCCGGAAGGCGCGTAGGGACTGCTTTTCATTTGCGGCAATCCGGGAGAGCGCTTCACCGGCAGTTGGATCAGGATAGCCTTCGCTGTTGCGATAATCGTTGCTCACTCAAAAGTCCTCCTTTCCGGGCAGACTTAAAGGCGTCCACCTCCAATTTCCACTGGAGATGAACGCCTGATTTGAGCGGACGATTTTTAATCTTTTTTGTAGAAGGGCGTGGTGTAACCGTCTGAGCGGAGCTTCAGGCCTTCTGCCCACGGTGGAGTCCTGCCCATCTGTTCACAGAGAACGTCAAGTGACATGCGAGGGTCTGCTTCGATGACCAGTTCGTCGTGGATATGCATGACGATGGAGCAGCAGCGCAGCGTCTTCATGGCATAGCCGAGAATGTCGCGGGAGGTTGCCTGCACGATATTTTCCACGAATTTCGGCCCGTATGAATCGAGCCGTTCCCATTTTTTCGTGCTGCCGATGCCCTCATAGGTAATACACTCGCCTCCGAATTTATTTGTACCGACCTTTGGCTTTACATAGGCGAGGTTCCGTCCGGAGGGCAGCGTAATAAAGAGCATCCCGGAGCGGCAGGAGAAGGTAAGCCCGTAGCTGCTGGTTGTGTGTTTATACTTCACAGCCTCCATGACAGCGCGGTCGACATCCCACCAGAATTTTACGATGTTGGGATTTGTCTGCCGCCATGCGTCCACCAGCGGAGGAAACTCATCCTCGGAAAGTCCCATCTCTATAGCGCCCATTGCCTTTAAGGCTCCGACCGAGCCGCCGTAGCCGAGCGCGAGTTCCGCGATTTTGCCTTTTTGACGCAGGTGGCCGTTAATGCCATGCTTCTCAACCGGAACATGGAACATCTGACTGGCACTGGCGCAGTAGATGTCACCTCCGGTTTCAAAGACTTTTTGACGCCACGTCTCACCGGCATACCACGCGATGACTCTTGCTTCGATGGCGCTGAAGTCGGAAACATAAAACTGCGTACCGTTCTTCGGGATAAATGCTGTCCGGATCAGCTGAGAGAGTGTGTCCGGAACGTCCTCATATAAGAGTTTCACGGCATCGAAGTCGCCGGATTTTACAAGAGCGCGTGCGTCGGCCAGATCCGGGAGATGATTTTGTGGGAGGTTTTGTAATTGTATAAGCCTGCCTGCCCAGCGTCCGGTACGATTAGCACCGTAAAAAGCGAACATGCCGCGAGCCCTGCCGTCATCACAGACCGCACGCTCCATCGTCTGATACTTCTTGACGGAGGATTTGGCAAGCTGCTGTCGGAGTTCCAGAACGGTCTGAAGTTCGGGTGGAGCGGTTTTGATAAGCTCTGCCACGACTTTCTTTCCAAGGCTGTCAGTTTCGAGCCCGTTATCGGAAAGCCACTGTTTCATTTGCTGGACGGAGTTTGGATTATCAAGTGCTGTCATATCTTTCATGGCAGCAGTCAGTTCTGACCGGGAGCGGGTGTCCATTTCGATGGCTTCTTTTACAAGATCCATATCGAGCCGGACACCTCTGTCGTTGATTTCCTGATCGATGTGGTATTCATCCCAGACTTCCTCCGGCACAGGGAATTTTGCAAGTCGATCCTTAATGCTGATCTCGGTTTCCACATCGCGGATGTTATATTTTTTGAAGGCCTCCCACTTGTCCGGTGCATGGAAAGGGTGGTTCCTTGTGCGACCGCCGTTTGTTTTCGTCGGAGCACAGGGCACGGAGAAGTATTTGATCAGGTCTTTTCCCTCCGTGAGTTTCTGTTTTTCAAGACCAAGGACGGCACCGACGCCTTCCAGAGAGAGCGGCAGTCCCATTGTGGCTGCCCAGACCATAGAGCAGCGCCAGCTTTCGGGATTTAAGAAGCGTGCGCATTCGGTCGAGAGAGGATGGTTATCATGGAAGGTATCAAGGCTTACTCCAAGATCACGGAGATATCGGGATAAGCACACCCGTTCAAAATTTGCGTTGAAAGCCCATTTGATGACAGTATCATCGGTCAGGGCATCTATAATTTCCTGCGGCAGACGTTCTCCCTGTGCAAGGTCAATGACCGTCACCTCGGAGCCGTCGGCGCTGTAGCCGAACAGCAGTATCTCAAAATCCGGTGACTCGGCATATTTATATACGCCACATTTGGATAGGTTCACGTCGCTGTAGGTTTCGATATCAATACTGAGTGTTTGCATAGATTTTCACCTCAATTCAAACAAGCGGCTTAAGATCACTCCTAAGCCGCCTGCCGTTACTGGATTATTTCAGGGATTCCATACGCTTGATATGGTATTCGTCGTCCTGCGCGGCCTTTTTCTCCTCACGCTTCTCGCGCTTGAAGTCATTGATCACCGTCTGGATGGCGACCACTGCCCAAGACAGGACTACGATGCAGAAGCACCCGATCAGAATGTTGCAGAGAAGGGATGAAATCATAACTGTGCTTTCCATTGTTTTGCGCTCCTTTCCTTAGTTGAGAAAATCTTCATCGTCGTCAGTAGCAAAGTCGGACTCAGCGCTTGCCTTGCCGCCAAGGGGCTCACCGTCGCGGATCTTCTGCAGGTTGTTGAGCCCGCAGGCGATTCCCTTGTTGCCGGAAGAGTTGAAAGCATAAAACGTGATGCTGGCTCTGCCGTACACGCCGCTGTACACTTCGGAGCGGGTGAGAATCGGATTCAGGTCTGCGTCCACGATGCCGGGTGCAGAGGTTGCATTGGCGTTGACGAAGTAGGCGTTCTTGTAGGCCTCGTCGTCCGGACGTTCTGCATCGCCGTCGCGCAGAGGAGTCTTCAAAACAGAGAGCGCCGGTACGGACTTGCCGTTGCCTTTGAGTTTGGCCTCGCCCTCCTTGTAGGCAACCTCGATAGCAGCCTGAATCTTGGCGATGGTCTTGGTGTCGGACTTCGGGATGATGAGGCTCACGCTGTACTTGGGAGTGCCGCCGTTGATAGACTTCGGCTCCCAGACGTTTGCGTAGCTCCAGCGGGTGTCAACACCGGTGATAACCTTCATGGGATTGCTGATTTTTACATTTTTACTCATTGTCGTTTTCCTCCATAAAATCATTTTTTGCTGTATTCATGGCCGGGCGCTTGTCGCTAACCGGCACAAGTGTGGGTTTGCCCTGCGGCTTTTCGATGTAAGCCGTCAGGAGTTCATCAAAGCGGGACTTGCCGAGGAGCTTCTGCATGGCGGTAATGCCGAGCAGCTTTTTCTCATACGGGTCAAAGCCTGCTTTCTCGACCGCGTCAATGACAGCGGCCTCATTGCTGTATCTGCGGTTGCTTCGTCCTTCGACGAGCTTGAAACCTGTCCATTCCTTACCGGAGAGAGCCTGCTGCAGAGCGTATTCCTTAATATCGGAAGCCCAGCTAACCAGTTCATCTACCTTGCTGAGAATGACCTCGATCTCGGTATCCGTAAGCAGTGGTGGGAGCTTGAAATCATGCTGCGCGAGCTTCAGATTTGCCTCGGCTCTGGCGCGGCACTCGTTCTTAGCCTTGCAGAAGCCGCACCATTCACCGCACAGGAAGTTCCCGTCACCGGCAAAAGCCAAATCTGCGGTGGGCTTTAAGACTTCATCCGCCCAGCGGTACAAGTCGTCCTTGCTGATTTCGTAGGTGCTGATGTTCTGACGCCTCGGCTGGTAGATAGTCATGGAAACCTGTTCGATGTCGTAAATGTCATCGAAAAGCTCCAAAGCGCCGAGGGCATAACATTGCATCTGCGGATTCTCCTCTGCGGAGACTAAGACGCCTAAGCCATGCTTGTAGTCGATTACCCGGAGTGTACCGTCTGCAATAATGATGCAATCGGCGGTTCCGAAGCCCTGTTCTACCCAGCGGGAGAAGTCTACACGCTGTTCGATAAGAACTACCGGGTCAGCACAGGTCTCTTTGGCGGCTTCGATCTGCTCCAGCACATATTCGGCATAGCCGCTGGTGCAGTCCTCCATCTCCTCGGAATACCACTTGAGGCTGTTGGTCGGGTCTTCTGAAGGAAGTCCCAGCGCGATTTTCAATTTGTGCTCGCCAGGTGCATGAGCGTCAGTGCCTTCTGCAGCGTAGTCTGATCCTTTGTCCTCATAGGTTTCGCAGAGCCTTGCCGACGGCGGGCAGTGCAGCCACCTGTCGGAGCTGGACGCGGACAGGATTGCGTGTGCTTTAGCTGCCATTGCCGATCACCTCCGCGTCCTTCATCAGGGCTTCATAGTTCGCCGGATCGATCTCCGAGAGCTTTGCGGCACCGTACTTTTTTAGCAGGGAGCGTACTTCTGCGGTATGACCGGCGCGGGACTTCTCAGCAAGGACGGCTCTTACGTCCTCCAGCTTGAGTTCAGGCTTCGGTTCCTTCTTGGCGGGGGCTTCAGTGGCCTGCGCTTCATTGTCATCACCGGAAAACTGCTGGTAGAGCCAGTCGGCTGCGGCATTAATAGAAGCAGCAGCGGTGCGGAGCTCTTCGATGGTCTGTGCCATTTCTGCCATCTTTGACATTTTCTTTTCCTCCTTCCTCGGATTGGCTTGCGGCAAGGAGTGAGAGGTTCCTTGCCAGTCTGGCGGATACGTGACTGATGGAATTCAGGAGCTTGATCTCCTCGTTCACGTTGCCACCTGTGTCTGCGTAACTGCGAATCATCTGTTGTTCACCTCGCTTTCTGAAGGCTGTGTTCTCTTGCCTTCACCTTCCACTGGAGATGAACTGCTGATTTGAGCGGAGGATTTTATAAAAATATTCCGACCACAATCCGAAAGAGGGACAGTGGCCGGAAATGGTGTGATGATTACTTGTTTTCGATCTTATGAAGCTCGGTGTAGTAGCGCTTCATTTGGTCAGCAAAGGTACGCTGCGGGCGACCGAGGGCTTCCGCGATCTTACGATCTGAAATCTTAGGATTGTCGAGACGCATCTGGATAATGCGGTCTGCATCCGGGTCAAGCTCACGGAAACGGGCAATGAGGTGCTTCAGTAGGTCGCGGTCAGCGTAGATATCTTCTATAGAAGGTTTGCTGTCCGGGATGTAATCGCCGAGGGTACCATTGCCGTCCGGAAGCGGCTCGTCGAGGGAAGTGGTATCGGGAGCGTGGTATTCGCACAGGTCGCACTGCCCGTCGCATTTCCAGAGATAGCGTTTGGTGCACATGCAACGTCCATGATATTGCTCGCGTTTTTGTGTTGCCCAGATATCTGGGTAGAGGGCGCGATATTGCTCCTCTGTGATAGGGGTGAGTGTGACCTTGAAGGGATTCTCCGGGTCACGAAGTGGAAAGTAACGCTGGTTGTCATTGTTTTTCTTATTCATAATTCAACTCCTTTGGATTTGTTGAAATCCGCAGGAGCCGATTTATGTCCGAAGAGACAGAAAGACGGTCAAAGGCACAGTCCTCCCTGTTGGGATGAAACTATGTCCTTGGCCGTCATGCAGCTCTGCGGACTTCTATTTATTTATGGATCGGGTTAAGCAGCAATTTTGTAGCTGTGTACTTTGAAAGCCGAAGTGGTGATCCGTGTCACGACGGTTCTTGTGTTGTCTCTCTCGACAGTGAAGGTCTCACCGACTGACAGGTAGGCTGTCGTGCGATGACCTTTATACAGCGAGGAGACGTAACCGGTCGCCGCATTGCCGCGGCAAGCTAAACGACCGAGACAGTCTCGGATTTCTTCCATCCGCATTCCTCCTTTCTTAAATTCATAAATTAGCGGCTCCGCTTTTTAGCGAAGTGTTGCCCTAAAAAAAGAGGAGCTGGTACATGGCTCAAGAGAGGAGTCCCAGCTCCGAGAGTCTTATCGCTGCAGAAGTTTGCGATACCTGATAGAATCCGGCGAACTGTTCCAGAATCCATTTTGACTTGGGAATCAGTCCAGCGGATACAAATTTGTTTTTCTTACTGCGGTCGATGATCATCTGAAATCCGTCAGCTATCGTTTCTTTTGGCATAAGTATGCGAGGGGCAATACCATTTGCCTGCCATTCGAGCCAATCTACGTCGGTCCAAACATCTTTGAAGGTTTCGTCGTCCTTAGCTTCAACGGGACAGCGTTGAGCTACGGCTCGTCCTCCCTTTAATGCCTCCATTGCCAGAAAGTAATTTCGATGATAAATCCAGTGAACACATTCATGTGCTACGGTATTACGGCGGCTTCCAAAGTTACGCTTCAAGTAGGTGTCCGGATCAATGATCATGGTCTTTGCCTTAACGAACACTTCCCGATATTCATCTCCAGATGGATCGTAGATTTCAACAAGCCCATCGGTAAAGCACATCTGGCCGAGAATACTAAGGTTCTCGGATAGGTGATATTCCTTGATGAGCAGATGCAGTTTATCTCTTGCGATCTCTTCGATAGGAACGGGCATAGGCTTTTCGAGCGCCTCCGGACAGTGCTGCGCTAAGATTTCTGCTGCCTTGTCGTCGAATTCGGATTTGTACATCCGAGGGACAAGGGAGCTAAGATACGCTTCTTTTGTCATACTTATCCTTTCTTCTCGATTTCTTCCAGAACGCGCTGCCAAAAGTCATCACCGAGTTTTTTATCGCTGGCTTTACGGAGAGCAGCACGAACATGCGGAATGTTTTCATCCATAATGTACTCTGGAAGATCCGGAGCGGCCTCATTCCGTTCGCGACCAGCAAGGTCGAACATCTCTGCGCGTTCCTCATCCGTTAGGCGGAGAACATCTGCTATCTTAAGCAGCATGCTCATTTCCGGAGGATTTCGTCTGCCTTTGATGATGTCGGAGAGATAAGTAGCGGTAGTTCCCATCGCCTGAGCAATATCCTTTAGAAGAATATCGCCGCCGTCAGAAGCACGTCCGAGCCTCTTCTCGTTGATGAATTTTCCAAAATCGCCTGTCATAGTAAAATCTCCTTTTTTCGTCAATTAGCGACTTCGCTAATCTGCTTATTAGTATAGCGAGAAAATGTGGATTTGTCAAGAGGGTAAAAGAAAAAGCCACGCTGCTTTTCACAACGTGGCTCCTGAACTAATCCAGATATACAAATGACTGTGGGGCCTGACTGATTCCATAATCGGAGAGTTCTTTAGGGGTTTCGTATATTATTACGTCTTTGAGCTTGTAAGCAATGGCCTTATCTTTTCCGGCATAGTAGGAGAAGTAGAATTTCTTAGTAATGCCAGCTGCCGTTTTTGCAATTTCCCATATCTCCTTTGGAGTGCCCTCAAGAATTCTATCTATGGTAGCTTCACCAACCACCTGCTTCTGAGGGGATGATGCGTAAAAGATAATGCGGTTCACACCATCCTTTGGCTTGCTCTTGCGAAATTCGTATTGTTTTTTGCCTTCCAGTATTACTTTGGCATATTTAGGTTTAATCGATAATAACATTGTCGACATCGATGTTGCCCTCCCGTAGAATTGTCTCAAATTGACTTCTCGTGTAACGGAAATTCATCGGGTGGGTTCCGGGCCAGCAATCATTATCCTTCAACCATTTCCAGTTCACATTATTCCCAGCGCCGAAATAGCCGTAGTAAAGTAGCTCAATCAGCGTTAGAGAAGCCCATGTATCATATTTTATTTTCAGTTCGTCTTCGTCGTATACGGACTTGTTCCCGACCATATGAAGGAACTCATCATAGGTGCAAAGGGCCTGTCCGTTTGACTTTATCTTTTCAATTCTTGTCGCCACGCAATATGATGTTATGACAGATTTATATCCCGGACGACCGTCGGTGCCAGTGTATTTACGATAAATCAATACCGGCTCTCCGACCTTAAAAGCCAAGCTGTAAGGCTTTCCGATGTAAACCTTTTTTAGCCCATTTGCCACGCTGATGTCAACGCGTTCTTGCAACGTGTGCGCAAGTTCAGATGATGCAAACATTGTGTCATGGTAGGCCATGTCAATTGCGAGGCATCCTGCGTACTGCATTTGATTGTTTAAGAAAGGGAATGCTTTGCATGGATCACTAAAATCGAGGTTTCTACGATCTTTAATGTATACTCGCTCGCCATTCAAATTATTACCAACGTGTGCAAAGCCATATTTTTCGAGAAGAAAGATCAGGCTGGTGTGCTTCTCAAATACAGTCACATATATTTCATCGGTACCGAGATCTCTCCACTGCCAAAGTGTTAAGCCAAGCGCACCCTCGCCAATTCTTTGATGACGATATCGCTCATCAATTTTGATTGTAGTGATTTTAAGTCGAGCTACTTTAGGCAGTATGGTGCCGTCGGCAAGTTTAATTTCTTCGGCTTCAGCGGGCTTGAGATTAACAAAAGCGCCAATACCCTGATCATCTTCAAAAACCAGAGCTTTCTTGCCATCTGCAGCTTTTGCAGCAAACCATTTTACAAAACTGGTACTGGTTGAGGTTCCCGGATAATCGGCTTTTAAAGAATCAAAGAAGGGATCATCGAGACTAATCTCGGAGAATAGCTTTCGCTCAAATTTGCCTGCCATAAACAGCTCCTCCTTAAAGTGACTTTATAAAATTAATTGCCTGTGCAAGGTCTCCGGCACCGCCAGAAACAAAGAGTCTCGCGCCGATTTCAGTCGCGACTTCTTTTGCGTAGGCGCATTCTTCCTGCTGAAAATCCTCAATGTCTTGAACAGAGGCTTCAATCCCATCGCGCTCCTTGCGTCGGGCAGCAATAACTTCTGACTTTTCCATCAACAAGATAATCGCCTCCGGTTTCAGTGCAGTGAAGGTGTCGTAAGGAATCCGAGTAATTTCTCCGGATGCATTCAATAAGCAGAAGTGTCCATCCAGAATAAAGTCTTGCCCAGAGTCTCTTAACTCACTGACTGCCTGAAGGAGGTATTGCTGGTTGTCGTCAATGTCTGGTATGAGTTTGTCTTTGGCAAAACCTGAGTGCTTTTTCCGCGTGATCAATGTACTGGCGGAATAGGACTCTATGCCAGTTTCCGTTTTGACCATATCGCAGAAGTAGGACTTTCCGACGCCGTGGACACCGCTTATAAAGATCATGAACGACACGCCTCCTTAGTACAAAATCGGCTGAGAAACCAGCCGTCTGTGTTATTATAGCAGATTGGAGCGCAAAATTCAAGAGAAAACGAAAAATAATCCTGCAATCGCAGGAGAAAATCTTGAAATCTGATGAGAAACGTGATATAATAAGCAAGTCGGAGTTTATGTGTAGACATTTTGGCAGAAAATGGAGGTTGGCACATGGCCATTAGTTACAAGAAATTATGGAAGCTGTTAATTGATAAAGATATGAAGAAGAAAGATTTGCAGCGTGTAGCTGGGATCAGTGCGGCATCCGTTACGAAGCTCGGTAAGAACGAAAATGTAAACACAGAGATTATAGAGAAAATCTGTGTAGCTTTGCAATGTGATGTCAGCGACATAATGGAAATGGTCGATGATGACTGAGTCCGTTTTTTAGTACATCAGAAATAAGAATAAGCATGGATACATGCGTTTACTTGGAGGTAGATTCAGATGGCTGATAAAACCAACGCCAATATTGGCTTTGAAAAACAACTATGGGATGCGGCTTGTGTTCTTTGGGGACATATTCCTGCTGCAGAATACAGAAAGGTAATCATTGGGCTTATTTTCCTGCGCTATATTTCCGCAGCTTTTGATAAGAGATATCAGGAGCTTGTTGCGGAGGGTGACGGATTTGAGGACGACCGTGATGCTTATACGATGGAGAATGTGTTCTTTGTGCCGGAGGAGGCAAGATGGAGCACGATAGCTTCTGCTGCTCATACTGCTGAAATTGGAACGGTTATCGATACGGCTATGAGAGCTATTGAAGCCGAAAATAAGACCTTGAAGAATGTCCTTCCTAAAAACTACGCCAGTCCGGATCTCGATAAGCGAGTGTTGGGTGATGTGGTTGATATCTTCACAAACAATATCGATATGAGAGATACAGAAGAAAGTGAAGATCTTCTGGGCCGTACTTATGAATACTGTATCGCGCAGTTTGCAGAGAAGGAAGGTGTAGGCGGAGGCGAATTCTATACGCCGTCCAGTGTGGTTAAGACGCTTGTTTCTATTCTGCGTCCGTTCGATAACTGCCGTGTGTATGATTGTTGCTGCGGTTCCGGCGGTATGTTTGTGCAGAGTGCAAAGTTCATTCAGGCTCATTCAAGCAAGCGCGGAGCCATTTCCGTTTACGGGCAGGAGGCAAACGCGGATACATGGAAGATGGCCAAGATGAACATGGCAATCCGTGGTATCGACGCAGATTTCGGTCCTTATCAGGCAGATACCTTTACTAATGACTTGCACCCGACTCTGAAGGCGGATTTCATTCTGGCGAATCCTCCGTTTAACTATCACCCTTGGAATCAGGAAAAGCTGCTGGAAGATGTCCGCTGGAAATATGGCACACCTCCTGCCGGTAATGCAAACTACGCATGGATTCAGCACATGATCCACCATCTTGCACCGAACGGAAAGATTGGTCTGGTGCTTGCAAACGGAGCACTTTCCACACAGTCAAGTGGTGAGGGTGAAATTCGTAGAAAGATTATAGAGGACGATCTGATCGAGGGCATTATCGCCATGCCGACGCAACTCTTTTATAGCGTGACTATCCCGGTTACACTATGGTTCATCACAAAGGGCAAGAAGCAAAAAGGCAAGACACTCTTTATTGATGCCCGGAAAATGGGCCACATGGTTGACCGTAAGCATAGAGACTTCACCGAAGAAGATATCCAGAAGCTGGCGGATACCTTTGAGGCCTTCCAGAATGGTACGCTTGAGGATGTGAAGGGCTTCTGTTCTGTTGCCACATTGCAGGATATCGCAAAGCAGGATTATATCCTGACGCCGGGACGCTATGTTGGGATCGAGGAGCAGGAAGATGACGGCGAGCCTTTCGAGGATAAAATGGCCAGATTGACATCAGAACTGTCAGATATGTTTGCTAAGTCCCATGAATTGGAAGACGAGATCAGGAGGAAGTTAAGAGCGATTGGGTATGAAATCTGATGAGATAAAACGAGGTGACAAAATGGATTTTTATATGAAAAGTGCCAAAAACAACTATTTAGCAAGACTAACATATACAGAGGGCCAGTTTGTTTTGAAAAAAGGTTCTACCGTTTCTCAGAATGTTTCTAACCATTTCAAGAGCTACAAGACTGTTATTAAGCGAAGAGAGGAAGCAGGAATAAAAGATGACGAGCTGACGCTGAAGAAGGATATTGTTTTTAACAGTTCATCTGTTGCCGGTGAGTTTGTTTGCGGCAGTAGTTGCAACGGCCCTTCATCTTGGAAAACAGAAAGTGGTATTACGCTGAAGGAGTGGATGCAAAGTCTATGATAAATGGAAAGATTTCAGATGTATGCTCCAACGTTTATAGCGGGGGCACACCGAATAAAAAGCACGACGAGTATTATGTCGGAGGCAATATTCCGTGGCTTAATACCTCGGAAATAAAATTCAATCGGATAACCGCTACAGAAAAATTCATTACTGATGAAGGTTACTCGGCTTCTTCAGCAAAATGGGTTCCAGCGAATGCCGTTATTGTTGCAATGTATGGAGCAACAGCCGCAAGAGTTGCTATTTCAAAGATTCCCTTAACGACTAATCAGGCCTGCTGTAATTTGATCATCGATGACAGTAAAGCCGATTATAGATATGTATACTATTGGCTATGTTCAAGATACACAGAATTAGCTTCACTCGCTAATGGAGGAGCACAGCAAAATCTAAATGCTGGCCAAATCAAGGATTTTCCTATTGCGCTTCCTCATATCGACGCACAAAAGAAAATTGCTGATTTATTGTCTGCATTTGATGACAAAATCGAGGTGAACAATGAAATAAACGAGAATTTACTTCAGCAGGCAAGCACTATTTTCAAGCATTGGTTTACCGATAATCCAAGTCTTGACACTTTGGAGCAGGTTCCCCTTGCAGATTTGTGTTTGGTTGTTACCAAAGGGACAACACCTACTACTCTTGGAAAACCGTTCGTCTCTGAAGGCATTAACTTCATAAAGGCCGAGTCTATATTGGACAATCACGCTATCGATAAGAACAAGTTTGCGTTCATTGACAGTGAAACGAACGATTTGTTGAGGCGCTCAATAATCAGTTCAGGAGACATAGTATTCACTATTGCTGGTACTCTTGGACGTTTTGCTTTAATAGATGATAGTGTATTGCCTGCCAACACAAATCAGGCTGTCGCAATCATCCGTGCAAATAAGAGCAAAGTAACGCCTGAATACCTATACAGTTTCTTCTTGGGAAACTGGCATAACGACTACTATACAAAGCGTATTCAGCAAGCCGTTCAAGCAAATTTAAGCCTTGGAACCATAAAGTCATTACCTATTCCAATTCTCTCGGATAAAGCAATGCCAGAGTATCTTGGGATTATAAGCCCTATTATCACAATGACTAAGGCCAATGAGCTTGAAATAACAAGACTCCGAACAATGCGAGATGCCCTGCTACCACAGCTGATGTCTGGTCAACTTGACGTTTCCGACCTTGACCTCTAAGCCGCTAAATTCTCGTTTGAACTGGAGCAACACAAACGTAATGAGCGAATTACCCGGAAAAGGGTATCATGATAGATAGTACATACAAAGGAGCGATTGATATGTCAGGATTTTATACGGAAGCTGACTATGAGAATTCCATCATAGAGCTATTCCAAGGAATGGGATACCGTCACGTTTACGGCCCTGATATTGAGAGGGATTTTAACAGCCCTCTATATGAAGATGAACTGACGGCTGCGTTGCATCGCCTGAATCCCTCTATGCCAGAGGATGCGATCAGTGATGCCCTGTTCAAATTGAAAAATTTTGAGAATGCTGAACTGGTCCAGAAGAATGCTGTCTTCATGGATTATATTCAGCATGGCGTTGAAGTGCGCTATTTTGTTAAGGGCGAGGAGCGCTCCGGCCTCGTATACCTTGTTGACTATAAGAATCCTGACAATAACTCTTTTATCGTTGCAAACCAGTGGACCTTTATTGAAAACAGCAATAAACGTCCGGATGTCCTTCTCTTCTTGAATGGACTTCCAGTTGTTCTTGTAGAGCTAAAGTCTCCATCGCGGGAAGAGACAGATGCTTCCGAAGCATACCTACAGATCAGAAACTATATGCAGGAGATTCCGTCGATGTTCATTTATAACTGCATTTGCGTTATGAGTGACCATCTAACCTCAAAGGCAGGAACGATTACTTCCGGCGAGGACCGCTTCATGGAGTGGAAAACCAAAGACGGAAGTTATGAAAATACTCAGTACGCACAGTTTGATACTTTCTTTGAGGGTATCTTTGCCCGTGAACGCTTGCTGGACATTATAAAGAACTTTATCTGCTTCTCCAACGAAGGATTAAAGCAGTTTAAAATACTGGCCGGATACCATCAGTATTTCGCGGTCAATAAAGCAGTAGAGTCTACGAGACGCGCCACAGAGACCGACGGAAAAGGTGGTGTATTCTGGCACACACAAGGTAGCGGAAAATCTCTGTCAATGGTTTTTTATGCTCATCTGCTGCAGGAAGCGCTTGATAGCCCGACAATCGTGGTACTTACAGACCGAAACGATCTGGACGATCAGTTGTTTGGCCAGTTCGCAAAGTGTAAAGATTTTCTGCGTCAGGAGCCGTTGCATGCTGAGAGCCGGGAACATTTGAAGTCCTTGCTTGATGGCAGACAGGCAAACGGGATCATCTTCACCACAATGCAGAAATTTGAGGAATCCCACGAGCCTTTATCCGAGCGTAGGAACATTGTTGTCATGGCAGACGAAGCGCATCGTGGGCAGTATGGTCTGAAAGAAAAGGTCGATGCGGAGACCGGTAAAATTAAGATCGGCACCGCGCGAATCATCCGTAACAGCTTACCGAATGCTACATACATAGGCTTCACCGGTACACCTATTTCCATGAAAGATAGAAGCACCCGTGAAGTCTTCGGAGATTACATTGACGTTTACGATATGACTCAGGCTGTCGAGGACGGCGCTACCCGTCCGGTTTATTATGAGAGCCGCGTTATTAAACTAAAGCTGGATGAAGCGACGCTTCGCCTGATTGATACCGAGTACGATATTATGGCAAATAACGCCGATCCAGATGTAATAGCCAAGAGCAAACGTGAGCTTGGCCAGATGGATGCCATCCTCGGCAACGATCAGACAATCGCTTCACTGGTAGATGATATTCTCGATCACTATGAGAACTATCGTGCAAACCTGCTCACCGGCAAGGCGATGATCGTTGCTTATTCCCGCGCCATTGCTATGAAGATCTATGACCGTATCATGCAGCTCAGACCTTCATGGACGGAGAAGGTCGCTGTTGTTATGACAGAAAGCAATAAGGACCCGGAGGAGTGGCGTGCCGTTATCGGAAACAAGCGTCACAAGGATGAGCTGGCGAAAAAGTTTAAAGACAACGATAGCCCTCTTAAGATTGCGATTGTAGTAGACATGTGGCTGACGGGCTTTGATGTACCTTCACTGGCCACGATGTATGTTTATAAGCCAATGCAGGGGTACAACCTTATGCAGGCGATTGCACGTGTAAACCGTGTATTTGGAGATAAAGAAGGCGGACTGGTTGTAGATTATGTCGGCATCGCAGCTGCGCTTAAGGAAGCGATGAACGATTATACCTCCCGTGATAAGAAGAACTACGGTGATACCGATGTTGCAAAGGTGGCCTATCCGAAGTTCTTGGAGAAGCTCTCCATCTGCCGCGATATTTTCCACGGGTACGATTATTCTAAATTTACTACCGGAACTGACCTTGAGCGATCAAGGGCTATCAGTGGCGCAGTTAACTTTATTGTTGCCGTTGATAAAGAACGTGAGCGTGAAGATTTCCTGAAGGAAGCCCTTATGCTCCGTCAGGCGCTGTCGCTCTGCTCATCGTTAGTAGAGGAAAGTCTCCGAATTGAAGCTGCATTCTTTGAATCGGTCCGTGTGCTTGTTATGCGCCTTATGAATCAGGGCGAGGGAAAGAAAATCTCCCTGCCGGAAATGAATGCGAGAATAAACGCGCTCCTCAGCCAGAGCGTGAAGAGCGAAGGCGTCATCAATCTCTTTTCGGACGTGTCGGAGGAGTTCTCTCTGTTTGATCCGAAGTTCCTTGAGGAAATCTCCAAGATGAAGGAGAAAAACCTCGCGGTTGAATTGCTGAAGAAGTTGATAGCCGAGCAGGTGCAGATTTACCGTCGTACCAATGTAGTCAAGTCTGAGAAATTCAGCGAGATCATCCAAAGCGCCATGAACCGTTATCTGAACGGTATGCTTACAAATGAGGAAGTCATTCAAGAGCTCCTTAATCTGGCAAAGCAGATTGCTGCAGCACAGAAAGAAGGTGACCAGCTTGGCCTAACAGCGGATGAGCTGGGATTCTATGATGCCTTAACAAAGCCGCAGGCGATTAAGGACTTCTATGAGAATGAAGAACTGATTGCCATCACAAAAGAGCTGGCGGATACGCTTCGTAAGAATCGCACGATTGATTGGCAGAAACGCGACTCCGCCAGAGCAAAAATGCGGATGATGATTAAGAAGCTCCTGAAGAAACATCGCTACCCACCTGAAGGCATGGACGACGCAGTCCAGACCGTTATGACACAGTGTGAGCTGTGGACGGATAACGCAGATATGGAACAGCGCGAACATAAGGCGGTTAATTATTCCTTTCGCCATGAACAGAATTTGAGTATGGTTGCTGAAGAACCTGCGCCATATGGAAAGAAAGATTGATTCTTGGAGGTAGAATATGGACGCACGTAAAGGTAACATCTACGAGATATTAAACGGAAACAAGCAGTTTCTGATTCCGGTTTATCAGCGGTATTACAGCTGGGATATCGAACAATGTAAACGCTTGTGGAATGACATCGTTGAGATGCAGAAAAAGGGCAAAGTGGGCCATTTTGTAGGTTCCATCGTGAATATTGCGGAACAAGCAATGCCGACCGGTGTCCAGAAATATATGATTATAGACGGCCAGCAGCGAATGACCACGTTGTCATTACTCCTGCTTGCCCTGCGTGACTACGCAATCAATAATCCGGAAGACACCACCATCAATGCCCGACGCATTGATAATATGCTTTTGAAAAATGAGTACGAAAGCGGCGATGAACGCTATAAACTGCTTCTGACGGAAACTGACCGGGATATCCTGATGCGGCTTGTGGAAGAAAAGCCTATTCCGGATGACACTCGCTCAAAGCTGCTGGACAACTATAAATTCTTTGCCGGAAAGATTGCGGATAAAGAATTACAGCCTGCTGAGGTATACGAATCCATAGGCAAGCTGCAGATCGTAAATATAACGCTGGATCGATCTGTGGATGATGCGCAGGCTATTTTTGAGAGCCTGAATTCCACAGGTAAAGAACTGTCTGAATCCGATTTGATTCGGAACTATGTTCTTATGGGTCTGGAGCCTACTGAGCAGACATATGTTTATGAGCACCTCTGGCGTCCGATGGAATTGCTGTTCGTTTATGAGACGCAAGACTCCGTTATGGACAGATTCTTCAGAGATTATCTGACCATGAAGATTACACGCATTCCGAAGCAGGATCGTGTATATGAGGAATTCAAGCTCTACCACCTGAACTGCGAATTTAGCACTATCAGGGAGCTATGTCAGGACCTGCTCACTTATGCTAAATACTATACGGATATGGTATTCAAGCGGAGCAGCAATCCAGCACTCAAGTCTCTTTACGAAGATATCAACGATCTGCGAATGGAGGTATCTTATCCATTCCTACTTAAAGTACATAATGATTATGCCGAGGGTATCATTTCTGAGGATGACCTGAAGTTGATCATCAGACTGTGTATCAGCTATGTTTTCCGTCGCAGCATCTGTGATATACCGACGAATTCTCTGAACAAGACTTTTGCAACGCTGAGGAATGAAATCAGACAGGATGATTACGTCAATTCCATTAAGGCCTTCTTTGTCATGCGTGACGATTACAAAGAGTTTCCGAACGATGATAAGTTCACGGCTGCCTTTGTGTCGAGAGATATTTACACTATGCGCTCACGCAACTTCATCCTTAGCCATCTTGAGAACTATGGCAACAAGGCACCGATCATCATTGAGAATTATACGATTGAGCATATTATGCCTCAGAATAGTAGCTTGAGCCCGGAGTGGCAGCAGATGCTTGGAGTGAACTGGCGCGAGGTGCAAAAGACCTATCTGCACACCATTGGAAACTTAACGCTTACAGCATACAATTCTGAAATGAGCGACCATCCATTTATGGTCAAAATGGATATGGAGGGTGGCTTTAAAGAGAGCGCACTCCGTTTGAATGCTTATGTTGTAAAGCTCACAGAATGGAATGAGCAGAGAATAAAAGAAAGGGCTTCATTGCTGGCGGATAAAGCTAAACAGATCTGGGCTTTCCCGGATATGACTGCTGCGGAGCTGGCTCCTTATCAGACGGTGGAGAAACCGGCAGAACGCTACAGCCTCGAAACCTATGATACAAATGTTTTCACAAAGACTCTGTTTGAAGTTCTGGACCGCCGAATCCAGAATCTCTCTCCCGATGTAAAGCGCGAGTTCAAAAAGTTGTATGTGGCCTATAAACTGGATACCAATTTCGTAGATATTGTGTTCCAGAAACAGAGACTTCGTATTTCAGTAAATATGAAGTTCTCAGAAGTGATTGATCCGAATGGAATCTGCCGAGATATAACCGGTCTTGGCAGATGGGGCAACGGTGATGTTGAACTTTACATGGAGCATACATCAGACGTTGATCAGATCATGGAGATCGTGGAGCAGTCTTACCGGATTCAGGCTGATGAATGACGAAGCAATTCAACTTGATTAACACAAACGAGGGAAATGCATGGTTTATAATACGTTCATAAAATGTCAGGTTTGCGGAAGTATTACCAGAGTCCGATTACAGGTTGGATGGCAAGAAGAACATCCTATTGTTGTGGCTTGCGGTAAATGTGGTACTTCCTTATCTGGCAGCGTTAAGATAGGACAAAACCGACCGGGGCTAAAGTTTTCTTTTGACAATGCGGATGAAATCCCGGATGCTGAAGCTGATTACATGGTTGAATGCTCTGGTGAATTTCCGACCGTGAAACAAGGCAAAGCAGCGGAGTTGGAAGAAGTCGTCATTACGCCGTTTATCCGCTATATGAATCGTATGAAGACGGATGATTCATATGAGCAGTTCGGAAAAGCGGTATCACAGCTTAATGCAACAGAAAAGAAATGGAAGAGCTATAAAAGAATCATTGACCTCTTCAGAAATAATAGTGAATACCTTGTTCAGGAGATACAAAAGGAATTCTCCGGACAATACTTTCAGTGCAGAGATGAGTCTGAGGTATTGAGAGCTATTCATATGATTGAGGTTCATGGGTTTTATTCTGCACTCAAAAAAGACATCTTGGATAATCTCTCTTTTAGTGCAGGAATTATGAAACTGGACTCTGTTCAGCTGAAGAGCTTAGTAGACTTCTTAAATTCACATGATGGTTATCATCTTGAGGAGCTACAGGATTTGATATATAAGGTCTATGATGATTTTATAAAAATATACCAGCGCCTTATTCCAGCTCTTGCATTACAGTATTGCAAAGAGGATGCTTTTGATCTTGAAGTTGAAGGTTCGACAACGAGTAGCTTTGATAGTGTAAAGCAGTTTTATTTGAATGTTTATGAAGCCCTTGGGAATCTGCTCGTTATCCCGGTCGCTCTTAATAACATAAAATACAGGGCTGATGTGAATTCGATGAATCCATTGGAAAAGAATGTGTCTTCATTGGAGGATTTTATAAAGCTCACAAAGGCATCAAGGTACCATTTCTGCTTGAACACAGAAGTCTACACCAATTTCTTGGATGTTGTAGTAAATGCAAAACTGAGAAATGCGATTGGACATAATGATGTTGAATATGACGCAGTCAGTCAGGTTATTACTTACATTCCGAATCCGAAAGACAGAACCATAAAGAAAACGGAATACCTTCTCGAATTTGAAAATGAAGCGATGCACATGTTTCAGGCATTATTGGGTGTTTCAGAATACCTGTATCGCCTGAGAGAACTTTCACTTATGTATGACGGTAAAATACCACTTATGGTTAAGGAAAGAGCAAACTGGCCGAAAAAGATAGGCCGTAATGATCCGTGTCCATGTGGAAGCGGTAAAAAATACAAATTCTGTCATGGGAAGAATTAGGGTTGAGGCGATGGGATTTCAGACTTGTTCCCTCAGAGCGAAGTCTTGAAGCGGTCGGCAAATCTGTGGATTTGCATATTATAGGTAGGAGCAAGGCCTTTGACCTGTTTCCGAGAACGTACAAGGGTAAAAATCGGTGTGTTTTATGAAAAAAACACGCTTTGATAAATTCCCGCGAACGAACGCGAATTTGGCTACACACTTGACATCAAGATGAAGCAATCGAGCCATGTCGAGACGGTTGTTCTTTTATACAAATAGAGGGGACAGTAATACAGCGTAAAACAGAAAGGGTTAAGTGGTAATACATGTTTGAACCTGGTTTGGAAATTGGTCAAATTCTGAAGAATACTGATATAATGGAGATATTTAAATGTGGAAATATGGGTGGTATGCGCCGCTCTAAAGCAACGAATAGCTTGGTTATTATTTCCGATTATACGAAAGGAATTTATCACGATAAATGGATCGGTGGCGTACTTCATTACACTGGTATGGGGAAAAAAGGTGACCAAGATATTAATTGGGCTCAGAACGCGACTTTGGCCTCTTGTGGCAAAAATGGCATTGATGTCCATCTGTTTGAGGTTATGAATAGGGGAGAATATATCTACTGTGGAAGAATTGAACTTGTAGATAAACCGTATACAGATATTCAACCAGACGAAGACGGAATGGATAGAAAAGTCTGGATGTTTCCTATTCGCCCTGTGCCGGACAACGACGTTGAAAAGCCGAATATGTTTGTGTTTAAGGACATGGATGATTACAAGGCGTACGGAAAAAATATTGATGAAGAATACAGAAGGATGCTTGCAGGACGCAAGAAATCTAAAAACAGAGAAATAAAGAAAACAGTGCCTGTGATTCCAACTACTTCAAATGGACTACTAATACACGTTGTCGAAATCCCTGCAGAGATAGTGGGGCAAAAAGTAAAGCATAAACTCTATGGAGAAGGAACGATTAGTAGTATTGATGGAGCCAGCATTGTTGTTTTATTTGATTCTGTAGGGGAAAAGAAGTTGGGTTATGATATTTGCATAAAAAATAGATTGATTGAAATGATTTAACCCAGGAAAACTAAACCACCCCACCTGCCGACAGGCAGGTGTTTTGTTGTGGATTAAAAATCATTCAGTTTCCCGCAGGCGTTCCACGATAGTCAATTTGGCAACGCTGTGGTAGATTCCTAACGGGACCAGAGAGCCCAGCAGGACAAACACCGGAAGCAAAAGGAAAATCGGCAGGATGGTGAAGCGGTAGGTGAAGAACCAGAAGAGATTTTCTACCGCGGAGCCGACCAGCGGTCCCATGAGCAGAGCAATCGCCAGCGAGAGCAGTGCGGCTCCGAGCGAGTAGCAAAGCCCTTCGTAGACCAGCATCTGTTTGAGCTGCCTGCCGGTCATGCCGACCGATTGCAGCATGGCAAATTCCCGCTTGCGGGTCAGGATGCCGGTGAGGATGGCATTGAAGAAGTTGAGGATGCCCACCAGCCCGATGATGAAGCTCAAGGTGCCGCCCAGCATCAGGAACATCGAGCGGAAGCTTTCAAACTGTGCAACGTAGGTCGCCTTGCTTTCATAGTCGAACTGCGGGTTTTGATTTTCGGTGTAGTCGGCAAGGAAGCTTTCCATCGCGGCGTTTGCCTCGTCGGTGGTATCAAAGGCGTAGAGCATGACCGAATCGGTGCCCGAGTCGGTGCAGAAGGTCTGGGCATTGAGGATAAATTCATCCGAACCGTAGTAGCGGTAGGAAAGGGAAGAAGGAACACAGACCAGCGCACAGACGGTGTAATCGACATCCCGCCAGCGTTTGGCGCGGGAGGCATAGCCGGCGACCGTATCCAGATTGGTCCCCTCGGGGAAAACCTCTCCGGTGAGCGGATTATAGTATTCCCACTCCTCCACATAGCGGATGGTGACGGTGTCGCCCAGCTTTGCCCAGTGGGAGTCGGGGTGTGGTTCGCCGTAATCATCATCGGAGTAGACAGCGGCAATCGAGCGGCTGCCGTCGGTGTACAGCGGCGAGAGGTCGCCCTCGAGCAGGCGCAGGCGGTCCAATGCAAACGGCTCCATGCCGTACAGCTGAGCATCCTCGGCAATCAGACCCTCCTGATTTTTTTCCTCAAATTTAATCGCGCGGTCCATCTCCTCCCGGCTCATCCACATACCGTGCAGGGTGCGGTAGTAGTCCTCGGTGATAAATTCCTGTGAAGGAAAGGTTCTGCCGTACACTCTGCCGCCTTCGGTGATGCCGCCCTGTGCTTCTACCTCGTCGATGACCGACTCTGGCAGCAGGGTGTCGCCTCCAAAGAGAGCGCCGGTCTGAAAATATTTGGCATCCGCCAGAACGAAATCGCTGGTGACAAAGTTGGCAAGATATTTGTCCATGTCAAAGCCATTGGTAAAGGTGACAGTGAGGTTGAGCAGGACGACAGCCAGCGACAGGGAGAGAACGGTGACCACCGTTTTGGTGCGGTTGCGTCCCAGGTTGGATTTTGCCATTGAGAAGAGCGAAAGGTTTTTTACAGAACGTTTTTTCTTGCGCTTGATGTTGCTGCCCTCGGTGTAGCGGACGGCTTCCACCGGTGAAACCTTGGCGGCTATCTTTCCGGGACGGTAGCAGGAAAGCAGCACGGTGAAGAGGGAAAACAGCGAAGAAACGATGAAGATGGCAGGGTTGAGGGAAACCAGGCTGACGATGCCATCCAGACGGGAGATGATGACCGGTGTGAGCGCGCCGCCGACAAACCAGCCGCCCACCAGACCGAGCGGGATGCCCAGCAGGCTGAGCAGCAGCGCCTGTAGACGGATCATGCGGGAAATCTGGGAAGGGGTGGTGCCGATGGTCTTGAGCAGACCGTAGAAGCGGATGTCGTTTGCCACCGAAATCTGAAAGACGTTGTAGATAATCAGATAACCGGTGAAGACAATCAGCAGCAGCATGGCAGCAATGGCAAGGATGGTGCCGGGGTCGATGTTTTCTGCCAGCTGAGAGGCGCTGTATCCCCAGTTGACACCAGTGCGGATGTAGTTGTCTCCGTCAGCAGGGCTTTCATCCTGATAGCCGAAGTTGGCAAGCACCTGCTTCATATTCTGATCGATATTCAGAGAGTTTTTGAACATGACGTCCAGGTTCCAGCTGCCGGTCATTCCGTCTTTGGCTTGACCCGGGATGAGACCGACCTCATCATAGATTTGCTGGGCACGGCTGAGCGGGATGAGGATGTGGTTTGCTACCACTGCCTCGTCATATTCCCACCAGCCGCACAGGGTGAAGGTCTGGGTGGTCGTATGACCGTCCACCGGAAAGGTGACGGTAAACTGTGCGCCAAGCTCAGGTTCTACCCCCAGCAGCTCCAGCACGCGGGTGTCGGTGGCAGCCTGGTTGGTTCCCTCCTGCGGCAGAGCGCCTTCGATGGGGTCGCAGTACATCCAGTGCGCCTGTGTAGCGTCCGAGTAACCGACCTCCACATGGGATTTGTTGAAGGGGATGTCGTCGGGCATTCCGACAAAGCGGCGCAATCCCCATTCCTGAATGAGCGGGTCGGTCTTGATCTGGTCAAACTGCTCCTCAGTCAGATATTTAAAGCTGCCGTGGTTCCAGCCGCCGCACTGGCGGAAGTTGGACTGCTGAAAGCCGTCGTTGATGGAAAGGGCAATGGTGAACAGCGAGGTGAACAGCAGGGTGGTCAAAGCGATGGCAAATACCGCGATGAGGTTCCTGCTTTTGGATGCTTTGAGCTGCCGAAAGCTGAGCGTTCGGATGCAGCGTCTGTTTTTTACCTTCATAACACACCCTCCTTATCGGCGCTCGACAATCTTGCCGTCCTCGATGCGGATGATGCGGTCGGCAAGCTGGGCAATCTCCTCGTTGTGGGTGATCATCATAATCGTTTGACCGTACTTCTGGCTCGTCACCTTGAGCAGACCCAGCACGTCCTGACTGGTTTTGGAGTCGAGGTTTCCGGTCGGCTCGTCGGCAAGGATGATGGCAGGCTTGGAAGCGAGCGCACGCGCGATGGCAACCCGCTGCTGCTGACCGCCGGAGAGGTTGTTGGGCAGATTTTCCAGCTTGCGCTCCAGACCCAGCGTTTCGATGATGCTGTCGATGTAGGAGGCATCGGGTGTCTTGCCGTCCAGCTGCACCGGCAGGACGATGTTTTCATAGACATTCAGAACCGGCACCAGGTTGTAATTTTGAAAGACGAAGCCAATCTTTCTGCGGCGGAAGATGGTCAGCTCCTCATCCTTGAGGGAGAAGATTTCCTTGCCATCCACCTCGACACTGCCGCCGGTCGGGCGGTCCAGTCCGCCGAGCATATGCAGCAGGGTGGATTTGCCGGAGCCGGAGGTGCCGACGATGGCAACAAACTCTCCCTTCTCCACCGAGAAGTTGACGCCGTCCAGCGCGTGGACCTCATTTTCGCCGGAGCCGTAAATTTTTGTCAGGTTGCTTGCCTGTAAAATTTTCATACCAAATACCTCCATAAAAAAATCTGTATGTAAAGATAACGTTGATCCTTGCATACAGATTATCGCATATCAATCTTTCCACAATCTTTCCAGAAGTCAAAAGAATCTTACAGTTTTATAAGATTTGGGCAGAGCGCGGCAGAAAAACGGAAAAGGTGGAGCCGGTGCCCACTTCGGAGTGCAACTTGATATAGCCGCCCTGGTCGCTGATGATTTTTCTTGCCAGGTACAGTCCGATGCCGACCCCTTCCTCTTCGCACACCGCCTGGGAGCGATAGAAGCGGGAGAAGATTTTGGGCTGCTCGGCTTCTGCAATGCCGATGCCGGTGTCGGTCACGTCCACGCGGGCAAACAGCTCGTACAGCTGCACACCGACGCAGATGCTGCCCGATTCGGTGTACTTGATGGCATTGTCCACCAGGTTACCCAGCGCCTCGGCAGTCCATTTGCCATCAAAATCAGCGGCAG
>FR880304.1:81550-82679 GCA_000435195.1 Clostridium sp. CAG:169
CCTTTTTCGCCGGCTTTGCGGGTGTACTGGGCAGCGATTTCATCCAGCAATGGCTGGAGCGGCTGTGGGTGTGGCGAAAGGGTCAGGATGCCGTTTTCCAAACGGGAGAGCTTGACCAGCGAGTCAATGAGAAATCGCAGCTTTTCGCTCTGCTGGCGGATGGCTTCCACATTGGAGCGCATCTGCGGGGGCAGCTCTTCCTCCGACAACAGCTCGCTGTACAGCATCAGGTTGGCGATGGGCGTTTTGGTCTGGTGGGAGATGTCGGAAATCATCTGCTTAATCTTGTCCTTTTCGACCGTCACATTTTGTGCGGAGAGGGTACAGGAGGAAAGGTAATCGGAAAACTTGGTTTCCAGCGCAGAAAGGCGGCTTTCATCAAAGTGGCTTTCGGCGTAGCTTCCTTCCAATGCGGCATCGAGCATCTGTTCGATGGTGTCCATCGTTTTTTTGGTGCGGCGGCGGTCGACGAGGACAATCAGCAGAGCAAGCAAAATCATACCGACCGCCAGCAGAAGCAGGCGTTCATTGTCCATTCTTTTTCCTCCAGCAGTAGCCGATGCCGTAGACGGTTTGGATAAAATCGTGTGCGCCCAGCTTGTCGCGCAGCCGTTTAACGGTGACCGAGAGGGCGTTTTCATCGACATATTCTGCACCGTCGGTCCAGATGCGGTCGATCAAACGGCTGCGGCTCAGGGTGGTTCCCTGGTTTTCCACCAGCAGGCGCAGCAGCTTCTGCTCGGTTTTGCTCAGTTCCACAGCGTTGCCATCGGTCCAAAATTGCATCCGTTCAAAGTCAAAGACAAATCCATAGTCCCGAAAGATGCTGTCGGCTCGGCTGTTCTTTTTGCGCAGCTGGGTATTGACCCGCGCACGCAGAACAGACAGGGAAAAGGGCTTGGTGATGTAATCGTCTGCACCCTGCTCCAGTCCGTTTACAATGTCCATGTCGGTGTCGTTGGCGGTCAGCAGGATGACCGGACGCAGCGGAGAGGAGGTCTTTATTTCCCTTAAAAAGTCCAGACCGCTGCCGTCCGGCAGATTGATGTCCAGCAGCACCAGTGAAGGGTCGCTGCACAGCAGTTGTTCTCGTGCAGTTTTTAAGTTAGGGCAGGGAATCAGCTGACGC
>FR880304.1:82726-83118 GCA_000435195.1 Clostridium sp. CAG:169
GCACAGTCCCTGATTCAAACTGAAATCGTCCTCTATAATCAAAATCTGTTCCATGATAGTTCTCCAATCCTTCGATGAGCTTTCCTCTGCATTATATTCCATTTATAACAGAATAGCAACCATTGGAGGATGGCTCTTTCAGACACAAAAAAGCCCTGCCGGATGGCAGGGCTTTTACGGTTACAAAACGGTTTGTCTAAATCCGATTAGCAGTTGCAATCTCTGTTAGCAGAACCCTTCAGGGAGGTGGAGCTGCCTCTGTTAGCAGAACCTTTCAGGGAAGAACCGTTGTTTCTGCTAGCGGAACCTTTCAGAGAGGTAGAGTTGCTTCTGCTTGCAGAGCCTTTCAGAGAGGTGGAGTTGTTTCTGCTTGCAGAACCCTTCAGGGAAGA